>JAFPCE010000148.1 GCA_017390245.1 Selenomonadaceae bacterium | reverse complement strand
GGTGGCAAGATTGGACCATTTGCTCAGAAGCTGTATGATTATATTGATGGACTTCATACTGGTGAGGTTGAGGATAAGCATGGGTTCATTGATGTGGCTGGAGAGTACTGAGAGTAAAATTTAAGTGTAATTTAAAAGGCTATCAGCGTTTGCTGATAGCCTTTTTTGTGCGTTAAATTATGATGTAATATTAGTTCGTGCAGGGCTCGGGACAGACGTACTTTTCTCCATTCGCCCTTAAACAATCCATAATGGAAGTTATTGCTTCTTTGCAGAGCGCCAGGATGCATTGAAAATGCATCTAACTGGCGCCTCACAAGCCGGCGTTGATATAGATTGCCTTTCCTGCGGAAAGTAGAAGGGCTCATATACGAAAAGCAGTCTGCTCCCTCACCTAATATGGATAGTACCTAAAGACTAATTAAGACAGAATATCATTGCATAAAGGTGGAAATTCGTACTTTCCTGAATTTAGGGGCAGGTGAGGTCCATGATGGTTTCAATCATGTGGTGGAGGGTCTGGGCTTCGGTGGTGGTGGCGGCTTTGTAGTAGACTTCTTTGCCTTCACGGCGGCTGGTGATGAGGCCACAGGTTTTCAATGGTCTCAGGTGATGGGAGACGGCGGGGCTGGACATTTCTATCATGGCAGCAATGTCAGTGACGCATTCTTCACAGTGGCATAGCAGCCAGAAGATTTTGAGGCGGGTGGGATCGCCTACCTGTTTGAAGACGTTGGCCGTGGCCTGGAAGTCCTGGACCTGGTTTAGCTGCTGGCAGAGGTTGTCAGTGGTAATGGATTCTGTGTGATGGTGGGGTAAGATGCTGCTCATGGAAAGATGCTCCTTTTGAGATTTATTTTCAATAATTTTTAGTAAGGTATTGACCTTTTTGATAGAGTTTATTATACTATAACCAATGATTAAACAAATGCTTAATTGTTTAATGAAAGGGGAAGTATGATGAAGAAGACTTATAAGATTGATGTGGATTGTGCTAATTGTGCGAATCTGATGGAGGCGGCTGCTAATAAGGTGGCTGGTGTGGAGAAGGCTACTGTGAATTTTATGATGCAGAAGATGATTGTGGAGTTTGCGCCTGATGCAGCGCCTGAGGCTGTGATGCCTGAGGTTGTGAAGGCTTGCAAAATAGTGGATGATGGAGAAATCTTCCTTTAATAGGCACTTGGGAGGCGCGTGAATATGAATGAGAAGCAGAGGAAGGTGCTGTACAGGATTGTGGCGGCGGTGGTGGCGCTGGTATTTTTGCAATTTGCAGAGCTGGGGGGTGCGGGGAAGCTGGCTGGCTATCTGGCGGTGTATCTTTTAATTGGTTATGATATTTTGTACAGGGCTGGCAAGGGGATTATTCGCCGGCAGGTTTTTGATGAAAATTTCCTGATGGCTGTGGCTACTGTAGGGGCCTTTGCCCTGGCTATTTACGAGGCCAGCGGTGATTACCTGGAGGGCATAGCCGTAATGCTGTTTTATCAGATTGGGGAACTATTCCAGTCCTATGCTGTGGGAAAAAGCAGAAGGGATATCTGTGAACTGATGAATCTGCGGCCAGATTATGCCAATATAGAGATAGATGGTAAATTGCAGCAGGCTGATCCAGAGGAAATTGCTATTGGCACTGAAATTGTGGTGCAGCCTGGGGAGAAGGTTCCTTTAGATGGTGTTGTCATCAGCGGCGTTTCTACTGTGGACACCAGTGCGCTTACTGGTGAAAGCGTGCCAGTGGATGTAAAGGAAAATCAGACAGTAGCCAGTGGCTGCATCAATCTGACAGGTGTATTGCACATCAGGACCACTAAGGAATTTGGTGACAGTACAGTAGCAAAAATCATGGAGCTGGTGGAAAATGCCAGCTCCCAGAAATCTAAATCTGAGGAATTTATAGCGAAATTCGCCAGAGTATATACTCCTTTTGTTTGCTATAGTGCACTGGCTCTGGCAGTGCTGCCACCTTTGGTTAATTATGCCATAGGCAATGTTCCAGGCTGGAATACCTGGTTTTACCGTGCTTTGATTTTCCTGGTTATCAGCTGTCCTTGTGCTTTGGTTATCAGTATTCCTTTAAGCTTCTTTGCGGGGCTGGGGGGTGCCAGCAGAGCTGGTGTTATCATTAAAGGGTCTAATTATCTGGAAACTCTTGCTAAGGTTAAATACGTCGTATTTGATAAAACTGGCACACTTACTCATGGCAATTTCGAGGTGGAGGCGGTGCATCATAATGAGATGCCTGAGGAGCAGTTCTTAAATTATGCTGCCTTGGCTGAATGTGCTTCTTCTCATCCTATCAGTAAGAGCCTGCAAAGGGCTTGTGATGCCAAGGGGGTGCAGCTGGACCGTCAGCGGGTAAGCAACATCGAGGAAATTAGCGGACATGGCATCACTGCTACAGTGGATGGCAGGGCAGTGGCTATTGGCAACAGCCGGCTCATGGACAAAATGGATATTCCTTTTAAGGAGTGCCATTCCTTGGGGACTATAGTGCATGTGGCCTTAGATAAGCTTTATGCTGGTCATATCGTTATTGCGGATAAAATAAAAGCTCAGGCAAAAGCGGCCATAGCTGAGCTGAAAGCTCTGGGCATGAAAGAAATTGTTATGCTGACGGGTGATATGCAGCCTGTAGCAGCTGGTGTAGCTGAGGAAATAGGTATTGAAAAGGTATATAGCCAGCTGCTGCCAGGAGATAAGGTAGCTAAGGTGGAGGAAATGCTAAACAGCAAGGGTACTGATGAAAAGCTGGCTTTTGTAGGTGACGGCACTAATGATGCACCAGTGCTCACCAGGGCAGATGTGGGCATTGCTATGGGGGGCATTGGTTCTGATGCTGCTATTGAAGCAGCTGATGTGGTACTGATGGAGGATAATCCATTGCAGGTAGCTAAGGCTATCCGTATTGCTAAAAAATGCCTGGGCATTGTTTATCAGAATATAGTTTTTTCCCTGGTGATAAAATTTTCCTGCCTGGCGCTGGGTGCCGTGGGTATAGCCAATATGTGGTTTGCTATTTTTGCCGATGTGGGGGTTATGGTACTGGCAGTTCTGAATGCTATCAGAGCATTACAGGTAGAGAATGTGTAGTTTTGCCAAAATAACACAATTGTATAGATGATACATACCCTTTTTACTGGCTATAGACTGGTAAGAGGGGTATTTTTATTAGGAATATTGTCTTAAGGAAAATTTGTTATAACTTGACAACAATTTTTTTTACATATAAACTATACTAAAATCTGATACTGGTATAGGTATGTCTCCAGAATTTATCCCACATATCTTTGATGAATTTGCCAGAGCTAATACTACCACTGAGGGCGGTATTAGTGGTACAGGCCTGGGAATGGCTATTGTTAAGCGCTATGTTGATATTATGGATGGCACTATTGAAGTGGAAAGCGAGCTGGGAAAGGGCAGTACCTTTACTATTACCATTCCACAGCGTCTGGCAGAAAAAGGCGATATAAGCAGCAGCGAAGACTATGAGGCTCATGCTGTGGAATTCAGAGGTAAGCGTATTCTTCTAGCAGAGGATAATGAGCTCAATGCGGAAATTGCCATGGAACTTTTGCATGAGTTTGGCTTTAAGGTGGACTGGGTGCAGGACGGTATCATGTGCGTTGATAAGCTGATAGAGCAGCCACCAGGGTATTATGATCTGATTCTGATGGATATCCAGATGCCGAAGATGAACGGCTATGAGGCCAGCAAGGCCATCCGGCAGATAGAGGATAAGGGGAAGGCTGCTGTACCTATTCTGGCTTTGACGGCTAATGCCTTTGCTGAGGATAGAAAGAATGCTATGGAGGCAGGCATGAATGGGCATATAGGAAAGCCAATTGACCTGGGTAAACTGATAAAGGCGCTAAGTGAGACATTGAGATAAAATAAGCTGAAAATCCTGCTATGTATTAGCAGGATTTTTTGTTACTTATATACATAGCAATAGGTAGATAGTGTGTTTTGTACTTTTTGCTTGATTTATGCGTGGTTTTAAAATATCATTGTAGATAACTTATTTTATGAGGTGGGTGTGTTTATGAGTGGATTTCGTTTTCTGACTGCTGGTGAGTCTCATGGCCAGTGCCTGACTGCTATTGTGGAGGGACTGCCTGCTGGCATGCTGGTGGATATAGATGCTATTAATGGTGATCTGGCCAGGAGACAGCAGGGCTATGGCCGTGGCGGACGCATGAAGATTGAGACTGACAAGGCAGAGGTGCTGTCTGGCATTCGTTTTGGGGAAACTATGGGTGATCCTATTACCCTGCGTATTACCAACAGGGACTGGCAGAACTGGACAGACCGCATGTCTGTATTTGGGGAAGAGTTTGGTGACATGGTTACGGCTGTGCGCCCAGGCCATGCTGATTTAACAGGTGTATTAAAGTATGACAGGGCTGATGCCAGGGATATTTTAGAGCGTGCCAGTGCCAGGGAGACAGCTGCCAGAGTGGCTGTAGGCAGTTTGTGCAAGGAGTTTTTAAAGGCATGTGGCATTGAGGTTGTAAGCCATGTAGTGAAAATTGGCGGTGTTGCCGTGGATGAGGCTGCTATAGACAGGGAGCAGATTGGCAGCGGCAATTCTGAGCTGAACTGCTATGACAAGGCTGCTGAAGAGAAGATGAAGGCACGTATTCAGGAGGCTGCTAAGGCAGGTGATACTCTTGGGGGCGTTTTTGAAATTATTGTCCGGGGAGTGCCTATGGGTCTAGGCAGTCATATCCAGTGGGATAAGCGCCTTGATGGCAAGCTGGCTGCTGCTATGATGTCTATTCAGGCTATTAAGGGTGTGGAGATTGGTGCTGGTTTTAAGTGCGGTGATTTGCCTGGCAGTGAAATCCATGATGAAATGTTCTTGGATGACAATAACAGCGTTTATAGAAAGACTAACCGGGCGGGTGGCCTGGAGGGTGGCATGACTAACGGTGAGGATGTGATTGTCCGTGCCTGCATGAAGCCTATTCCAACCTTGATGAAGCCATTACATTCTGTGGATATTGCTTCTGGTGAAGAGGTTATGGCTTGCAAGGAACGCAGTGATGTGTGTGCAGTGTCGGCTGCTTCTGTGGTAGGTGAGGCTATGACTGCTATTGTTATGACTGAGGCCATGCTGGATAAGTTTGGCGGTGACTGCATGACAGATTTGCTGGCAGCTATTGAGCAGTACTATGAACGTGTGGCAGGTGTTTGATTCCTATGAAAAATGTTATTTTAATCGGCTTTATGGGAACTGGCAAATCCAGCTGTGGCAGAGTACTGGCTCACCAGCTGGGCTTCAGGTTTGTGGATCTGGACAGGGCTATTGAGCGCCGCTGGCATATAACCATACCAGAGATGTTCAGCAGGTATGGTGAAGAATATTTCCGGGAAAAGGAACGTATCATGGTGAAGGAATATGCTGGCAGAAAGCATATTGTGCTGGCAACTGGCGGTGGTACTGTAAAGAACGCTGAGAATGTGGCTTTATTGAAGACAACAGGCGCCATTGTGTGTCTGACAGCTACTCCTGAGGTGATATTAAGCCGGACTAACCGTCCTGGCAGAAGGCCTGTACTGGATGCGAAGGAAAAGGAGCTGGGGGACAGGCTGCTGGCAGTGAAAGCTCTGATGGAGGAGCGGAGGTATCTGTATGATTGCGCTGATTATCAGGTGGATACCGGGGAAAAGACACCACTGCAGGTGGCCCAGGAGATTATGGGGTATATGAAGAGAATTTCATAATGTGAATTAATGCCTTTAGAAATGGTAACTGCCATTCCTAAAGGCATTTTTATATAAAACTGGGACTTTTTGAGGATGAAAAATTAAATTTTAGAAAATTTAGGCTAAAAGTTTAGTAAAACAATTTTATTGTCAACGGATTTTTAATTCAGGGAAAATTACAGGTAAAATTTTTGGCAGACCTCTTTACAAATGCGGGAGGATTATAATATACTAACGCGGTTGATTTATTTAGCCATGGCGGGGCTGTGGCGTGAAAGGAACGAGTTAATGGAGCTGGAAGAGTTGTTCAGACTGAGGCAGGCCAGGAGATATAGCATTCATATAATGGCGTCTCTCATGGGAATGTCTGTTGATGATTACCTGGAGCTGGAGTTTTCTGTGAGGGAGGCTGATGCTGCAGAAATAAAGCTTTTAGAAGAGATTTTGGCTAGCAGAAATTGATATTGGAAAATTTCAATTTACTGTGGCTTATTGATAAATTGATTTCAGATTAAGAAACTGGACTTTTTACATTGATATAATACAATTTTACTATTGAGTGAGAGTAATCAATATTGTATAATAAATTTGTCAGTTGAGGAGTGCAAGGGTTGTATAACTTGCAAGTCCTTGCAAGTGACTGACGGTTGTCATTTTAAATGGCGGCTTCATGTATTCAGAGGGGAGGCTGAATCCATGATTGGTTACTTATTAACCACCATCAGAGTCCAATGTAATTTTTCTAAGGACATGATGGCAGCGGCTATGTGCCTGGAGAGCGGTGCTTATGATTTATTGGAGCACGACAGTCAGATAGCCAGTAATGATCAGCGCACATTGGTTGAGAGCATGTGCAGGAACCTTGGTATAGCGTACTGAGGAAAAAGAGACACTGGGTCAGGTAGTATGTGGATGTATTATTTGATGATGGTGTCTTTTTTTTGCCTTAATTTATTTTTACTACTTGCATGGACTTCAAATATATAGTAAAATACAGAGTACGCGTGAATTGATTTTTTGATCGAGGGGAGCAGATCTATGCTAGATATTAATGATACTAAAATGAGATATGAGGACAATCCTAATAACAAGAATTGTGCTACCTGCACCTGTGAACCATTGGATCGTGGTTACGGCACTACTATTGGCAGCAGCTTGAAGAGAGTTCTTATGTCATCTATTGAGGGCGCTGCGGTTATAGCTGTTAAGGCTGCTGGCGTAAAAAAGATGACTGATAGCTTAGATGGTGTTCAGGAGGATTTCCAGGAGGTTGTGCTGAATCTGCGTGAGCTCAGCATTAAGCCTGTGGAGGCTCCAGTTAAGGCCTATATTAAGGTAAAGGCTGATAGTGAGAGAATCGTTACTGCTGCAGATATTATCTGCGAGCAGGAGTTAGAGATTGTTAATCCGGAGCACCAGATTGCTACCCTGGCAGCTGGCAAATCCTTAGATATTGAGCTGCAGATTGCTGGTGGCTGCGGTTATGTGGCAGCTGAGAAGAATACTCTGGCAGAAAAGGGCATGATTCCTATGGATGCTGTTTATTCTCCAGTAAAGAGAGTAGAGTATAAGGTTCAGAATACCCGTGTTGGTAATACTACTGACTATGACCGCCTGATTTTAGAGATTGAGACTGATGGCACTATCAGCCCTGCAGATGCTTTGAACTGTGCTGCAGGCCTTATGATTGATGCCATTAATCCACTTTGGCAGCTGGCTGAGGCTGAGATTGAGGAGCCAAATCCAGAGCTTAATAACATTATCTACAACGATAGTGATGAGCCAGAGGAGGCTGCACCTGCTCCTAGAGCTGATATTCTGGATCATCCTATTGAGGATCTGGAGCTGAATGCCCGTCCTGCTAACTGCATGCGCAGAGCCCAGATTCTGACTATTGGCGATTTGGTAGAGCGCACTGATGAAGAGGTAAGAAATCTCCGCAATCTCGGCTCTAAATCCTATGGTGAGATTATTGCCAAGCTGGCTGAGAGAGGCTTGTCTTTAAAGCAGAGTGAGCAGATTTAATCAAGTTTATAATTTTAATATTAAGACCACTGTTATCAGCATATAACAGTGGTCTTTTTGCATGCAGCTCTATGGAAAATGGGCGTTTTTGACGTAAATGGGCACTTTATGGTAAAATGTAGGAGTATTTGGTAAAGTAAATATTTGCGGGGTGATATTTTTGAGGCAGGGAAAGTACACTATTATGGCATTGGTGACAGCATTGCTATTGACCATTTCATCAGTGACGCTGGCTGCTGGTTTTTTGGTAAAGGAAGGTTCTCGCGGAGAGGATGTCAGAACAGTTCAGACTCTTTTACAGGAGCGGGGATATTATCAAGGGGAAATAACAGGTATCTGCGAACAGGATACTGTAGAGGCAATTAAAGACTTTCAGCGGGCTAATAACCTGGAGGTAGATGGTATCTGCGGCTATCAGACCTATAACAGGCTGAATCCGCCAAAGGTGACACATGATTACGCACAAGCAGTGCCTATGACAGTTACTGCTTATGCCTATAGTCCTCAGGATCCAGGCTTAAGCAGCCATACATCTTCAGGGACACCATTAAGACGTGGTGTTATTGCAGTGGATCCTTCTGTTATACCTATGGGTACCTGGGTTTATATTCCAGGCTATGGTGAGGCTGTAGCAGAGGATATAGGCTGGAGCATTCAGGGACATACTATTGATATTGCCTTTGATACCCACGATGAGGCTTTAAGCTGGGGCAGACAGACCATTGAAATTTTCGTTTTATATTAAGGCATAATAAAAGCTTAGTAATTTGCATTGAGCATTTTACTAAGCTTTTTCGTTTATTCGCCTTTTTTGCTGCGCTTGGTTTCGTACATTTTTTCATCGGCCTGCTGCAGGGCATTAGTGATGGAGGCCTGGTCTTTAACCAGCTCGTGGCCAATGGAGACAGTAGGCAGCTGTGGTTCAGTAAGCCTTGCCTTGTTTAACAGCTTGTCAAAGCGCTGATACAGGAAACGTACTGTTGGTGTCAGTTTGTCCTTGTAGGTTGGCTTCAGAATGATGCAGAACTCATCACCGCCAATACGGTAGCAGTAGCCATATCCCTGGAAAACTTTTACTATCAGGTGGGAAACCTTCTTCAGCACCACATCACCATAGGCATGGCCATAGGTGTCGTTGATGTTTTTGAAATTATCAATATCAAGAATAATAATGGCAGTTGGATAATCAATATCTGCCAGATGCTTTTTGTAGCTGCGCCTGTTTAGCAGGCTGGTAAGTGGATCTGTCTGAATAACCAGCTCCACATAGTACATGTAAAACATGACGCTGCAGATAGCAATAATCAGATAAGTAGAGCGGATGCCTACATTAACGACAGTGGCAGTAATACCAAGTGTCAGGAAGAAGAAGCAGGCTAAAAGAGCAAAACCGCCTCTATTCTGGTATTTTTTACTAAAGTGGTATGCTTCCCGGAACATTATCAGTATGGATACACCATAGACTATAATGTAAAGCCAGTAGAAATCACCACGATAATAGCAGCCAGCTTCATCTATGTAGAAGATAAAGCCATAGAAGGCTGATAAAATTTCTAAAATACAGTTTACTATCAGCAAAGGCATCAGCTGCTTGATGCGGTCAAATTTGCCAATGGCAAACAGCCAGGCTACCACTATCACAGGCGACAGTGTAAAAAGCATACTTACCAGCAGGGCATGCAGGGTGATAGGAATAAAAGGCATGCCATCTATCACCATAGTCAGCCATTCGCAGGCAGAGATTACAATAATCAAGGTGAAACCAAGATAAAAAGCAGTCCTTGGATAGCCTTCTATGATATTGGAAGATTTCAGCTGTATTACCATCATCATCATTAAGGCTATGGTGATGCAGACAATCACTGAATAATATAGCATGTCATAAACTATCATTGGTCTTGTTCCTCAACAGATATAATTCCTTCTGGAGTTCGTTGTATTTTTCCATAGACATGACAATCAGGTTATGGTCGTTGCTACGCTGGACAAAAAGCTCCTGATTTTCGTCATGGGCTTTTTCCGCATAAATAGTAAATTCTTTTAAGAACTCGCTGGAAGAAACTGGAATCATTGCTCTGTACCTTTCATATATATTGGGAAATTTTTATCATACATTAACAGGATGTCCAGCCAAGCAGGGGATGCTTAACTGGTTTCAGGCTCCGGAGTCTGATAATATCCATAGCCTCCTGCATATTCACATCCTGGCGGTCATTCTGATATTCGCTGACGCATAGGGGATGCTCCGCTCCGATTTCACTGGCAGGCATGTAAACGTATTCGCTGGTGTTATGATCACCATAAATAACGCCATCTCTGAGCTGTGCTTCAGTCATAGTTGTCATAAATCAAGCTCCTTTAGAACATGTCACGTTTCCACAAAAGTATGCCGCAGATGCCTGCTACTATACCGGCAATAACGAAGATATAGGTAAAGGCATAAGGGCTTTCGCTCATTGGCACAGGCACATTCATGCCGAAGAAGCTGGAAATAACTGTTGGTATAGCCAGCAAAATAGTGATGGCTGCCAGGAATTTCATGACCTGGTTCAGGTTATTGGAAATAATGGAAGAGAAGGTGTCTGCCAGGCGAGCCAGAATCTTGCTGTACATCTCAACCATTTCCCGGGCCTGTTTGTTTTCAATAATAACATCCTCCAAAAGGTCCTCATCCTCTTCGTAGTACTTAAGCATAGGCTGCATGGAGGTGGTGGTGCGGAGACGCATCAGCTTGTCCAGCACGGCACCGTTGGATCTAAGGGAGGCATTAAAGAAGGTCAGCGCCTTCTGCAGCTCAAGAAGCTTCAGAATTTCTTTGTTTTTCATGGAATGGCGAAGCTTCAGCTCTATTTCGTCAGACTGTTTGCTGATTTGTCTCAGATACCGCAGGTAAAAGGTGGCGGTACGATAAAGAATCTGGAAGAGAAAACGGGTTTTCTTAAAGGTGCGGAAAAAACGGGCTGTTTTTTCACAAAAATAAGATAATACCGGAGTTTCTTCCAGGCAAACAGTAATAATACATTCTGGAGTAACGATAATGGCCAGTGGCAATGTATCATAGCTGCCTTCCTCCCGGATAACAGGGACATTGGTCAGAATCATTACGCTGTCATCTTCAATATCAATATGGGAGCGCTCCTCATCATCCAGTGCAGAACGGAGAAAGTCAGGCTCAACCTCAGTGAGATTGCTGACAACCTTCAGTTCATAAGGAGTAGGATTGACGATGTTTATCCAGGAGCCGCTTTCCAGAGTTTTCAAGCTCAGCTCCTGCAATGGACCGCTTTCCAGGGATTTGTAGATTTTTAGCATGGGATAATCTCCTTTCGATAGCGGAGACTACAGCCATGCATCTCATTTATCTAAAAAAGGGCAAAATAAGATAATGGCTCTAGTCTCCTTATGTAATTTTGGTTTTTCACAGGGTTCAGGGCTTCCGTCCATTATCTTCACCTCACAATTTAATAGCATAAAAAATATTATAGTACTAAATAGCCATAAAATGGCTTTATATCATTAAAATATTACTACCTAAGTACTACAATAGTCAACACGAAAATAGAAATTAAGCGGGTTTTCGCAAATTAAATTTACAAAAATGAAATAAAACAAATTTCTCACCAGTAAATGATAATTTATCAGGGAGAATAGTGTATTTTGGCAATTCAAAATTTTATGATATAATTATCAGCAGTGATGAATGCTGGTATAATAAATTTTCGAGAGGCGTTATTTAATGGAAAAGAAACAATCAATGCTGGGGATGAAGCTGGGAGCAGTGGGGGCGCTGTGTGGAGTTTTGCTGGTAATCTACCTGCTGGTACCTGATTTTTTCAGTGAGCTTTTAGAGGTGTGCCTTAGTGGTGACATGCACCGGGTGGCAGACTATATTAATTCCTTTGGCCCATGGGCTATGGTCTTCAGTTTTCTGCTGGTACTGTGCGTTAATGCCATTGGCTTTCCCCCGGCTATTATCTTTTCCTCTGCCAATGCCTTGATATTTGGTATTGTGCCTGGCATTCTGCTGGCATGGATTGCTGAAACTGTGGGGGTAGCCATCAGCTTTGTATTATTGCGTTTTCTGTTTCGCGATGCTGCAGAGGGTGTGATTCAAAAGCATGCTTCTTTGCAGAAAATCGACGAGCTTAGCGGTGAGTCTGGGTTTAAGGTGATGCTGATAGCCCGTCTGGTACCATATCTGCCATCTGGGCTTTTAAATGCTCTGGGTGCTATCAGCAAAATGACTTTTAAGGCATTTGTGCTGTCGGCCCTCATAGGCAAGCTGCCGTCTACAGCTATTGAGGCTATGATTGGCCATGATGCTGTTACCGCCAGCGAAAATCCATACCGCCTGGTATTTACCATTGTGCTGGCTGTTGTGGTTATAGGGGCGTTCTTCTACTATGAAAGAAAGAAAAAGAAGGCCATGGACAAGGCGGAAGCTGAAAATACTGCTAAGTAAAAATAAGGTTAAGAAGGGGATAAAATGGAAAGTAGTGTAAGTAAACCAAAGAGATTTTTTTTCTTAGACAATCTAAAAGCTTTTATTGTTACATTAATGATAGTTTTCCATATAGCTATGAGCTACATGGCTTATGCGCCTGAGTGGTGGTACGCTGTGGATAAAAGTGATCCGCAGATGTCATTTCTCATGTTTGTGCTGTGGGCAGATATTTTCATCATGCCAGTAATGTTCTTTATTTCCGGATATTTTGGCATTATGAGCCTGTCTAAGCAGAGTACAAAGAAATTCTGGTGCTCTAAGTGGCTGAGAGTTGGTATTCCATGGGTGCTGGGTGTTATTTTCCTGGCTGGCCCTGTGACCTATTTGTGCTTTCTGACTAAAGGCGTGCCAATGAGCCTGCATGATTTTTTGATGAAGATGTTTTTCTTTGGACCATTTTTCTCCCACACACAGTACTGGTTCCTGGGCATGCTGATGTATTTTTACAGCATTCTTTTCTTTGCCACTAAGCTGTTTCCTAAATTAAAGCAGCAGCTGCCAGCAAAGCTTCCTACTGTGATAACCTTCCTGGTACTGGCTGTACTTTGCTATGTAACTACTGTGGCTGCATATCTGCTGGTAGATGGCAATAATGACCTCTGGACCAATATCTGGCCTATTCTGGTTTACCAGCCTACCAGAACTCCTATGCATTTGATTTATTTCTGTCTGGGCGTCTATGCCTGGAGAAACCAGTGGTTTACAGAAAATGGCTTTAAGGCGGATGCTGCTAAATGGGTGCCAGCCTTTATTGTTACAGGCATTGTGTATGTTTATTACTGCCTCTTTGGCAAAATGGTAACTACTGACCCAATGCAGTACAGCATGATAAAGTCCGCTATGCATGTGCTGTTTCTAATGTCTGCTGTTTTTGGCCTCTTTGCTGTATTCCAGAGCAAATTGAATTATACCAATAAATTCTTAGGTGAGTGGGCAGCTAACAGCTATACTATGTATTATGCCCACATGGGTCTCATTATGCTGGTGGTATGGTGGCTGTTCCAGTTCAGCCTGCCTGTATATGTTAAGTATGTGATTGCCTGCATTTTAGGTCTGGGTGTTACGTATATTGCCAGCAAAATTCTTTTGTTTTTGCCATTCTTTGCTGGCAGTAAAAAAGCAAAACAGTAAAATATTTTAATTTTGGGCCTGCTTCGGCTATGCTGGAGCAGGCTTTTTGCTTGAAAAAATTTTATAGTATAACTAAGAAACAGCCGGCAGAAAAAAAGGACGAATAAAGTAGAAAATTGTAAGAAAAAATAATTTACTAACAAGGGCTTTGCATCTATAATATGTATGTATAACTATTTCTTAATTTGAGGAGGCAGGGCTGTGAGTGTGTTAAGCAAAAGCTACGGAACGCTGATTTTATACGTCTGTGTAGGAGCGATTTTGGGAGGAATTTTAGGAGAGCTTTTATCAGGGGTACAGGTGTTAAGCAGCATTATGCCGTATCTGGTGCAGACATATCCTGTGCTGGAAATTGCCCCTTCAGTAATTAACATTTACGTTATCAAGCTAACGGTGGGAATATCCTTTACGCCAAATCTCATGAGCATTATTGGTGTGATTCTGGCTGTATGGCTGTTCCGCAGGTCCTGAGAGGTGAAGCGATGATTATCTTAGCTTCAGCTTCGCCCCGCCGCAGGGAGCTCTTAGAGCAGATTGGCTGTCAGTTTCAGATTGAGGTCAGTGATGCAGAGGAGTTAAAGGGCGAGGATATAGAACCTGACAAGTTAGTTATGGAAAATGCGCATTTAAAGGCGGCTGCTGTAGTAAAAAGCTATCCTGATATTCCTGTATTAGGAGCGGATACAGTTGTAAGCCTTGATGGAAAAATATTTGGTAAGCCTAGAGATGAGGAGCAAGCCAGAACCATGCTGCAGAGTCTGTCCGGCAGATTACATCATGTATCTACCGGTATTGCGCTGATGTGGCAGGGAAAGCTCTGGCAGGCATGTGAAACGACAGAGGTTGTTTTTGCCCCGCTTACTACAGCTGACATTTCTCGTTATATTGCTTCCGGCGAGCCCGCTGACAAGGCTGGTGCTTATGGAATTCAGGGACGAGGGGCTGTATTCATCAAAGAAATCAGAGGATCATACTCAAATGTCGTAGGTTTGCCGCTCCATTGCCTCTCCAGGCTCGCAGCAAAGGCGGGGATTAATTTATATGGCAATGGTAAGGGATCTTCCAGTTGATGAGAGACCAAGGGAAAGACTGTTAAGCTTAGGTCCAAATTTTCTGAGTACAGCAGAGCTTCTGGCGATTTTAATCAGAAATGGCTTTCATGACAGGTCGGCTATGCAGCTGGCCCAGGAGCTTCTAAGCTATCAGAGGGAGAACGGCCTGGCAGGCCTGGCCAGCATTACACCGCAGGAGTTAACCAGCATCAAGGGAATTGGTCTGGCTAAGGCAGCAGAAATATCTGCCGCGCTGGAGCTGGGAAAACGTCTGGGGGAGCATGTGGCCAGGCAGAAAAGCATTGTAACCTGTCCTGAGGATGCGGCAGATTACGCTATGCCTAGATTCCGCTTTGAGCAGAGAGAGCATTTTGCCGTGATTTTAATGAATGTGAAAAATCATATTCTCTCTATGCCAGTGGTTTCTGTAGGCAGTCTCACAGCTTCGGTGGTGCATCCCAGGGAGGTGTTTAAGCTGGCTATCCAGCAGACAGCAGCTTCTATGATACTGGTGCACAACCATCCCAGCGGAGATCCGAATCCCAGCCGGGAGGATATTAATATTACCAACAGGCTGGTACAGGTGGGGAAACTGATGGATATTCCGGTTTTGGATCATATTATCCTAGGAGATAATAAATATATTTCCCTAAAAGAAAAAGGTGTGATAAAATAAAGAGTAATTTGTTATTTTAAACAACAAAGCAAAAAGGCAACAAAGAAATT
>JAFPCE010000147.1 GCA_017390245.1 Selenomonadaceae bacterium | reverse complement strand
GGGCTTTGAATCTCGCCTTGGCGACAATGTAAAGCTTTTAGGCGACTGGATGCAGAACCGCTGCTTTGATGCTAAGCAGACTGCTACCTACTGGACCTTGCGTTATAAGGAAGCAGATTACAAGGTACCAGGTTCATTTGGCCTGAATCTGGATTACCGCCGCATTGGCACACCTTATAGCCGCAAAAACAACAAGGGTGTAGAGTATTATTCCATCCTGTGTGGCAACAAGCTGTCCAGTGATATGACTCTGGTACAGGATAATGTTAAGGGATTTGTGCTTGGCTTCCAGTATGCTTTGGGCCATGACCTGATGCTGGAGGGCAAGCAGTCCTTCTTGACAAAATATACCGACACCGGTGACAAGGCACCTGATTATTCGTCAATTGCCCTGTCAGCTAAGTTCTAAGTACAGCGAAGTGGAGTGAATGAAATGAAAAAATTACTTGCAGCAGCAATGCTGGTTTCATTAAGTCTTGGCTGTGCTGGTAACGCTTTAGCAGCTACGGCTCAGGACAATGCAGATGCTCACTATCAGCAGTTAAAGGCTAAGGTTGAGGCCTTGAAACTGCAGGTAGCTGATGCAAAGCAGGAAAATGAACAAATCAAGGCAAAAAAGGAAGAATCCAATATTGGCAACCGCTTGAAGCTTACTGGTGATATGCGTATTAAGGCTATTAATCAGCATATAGGTAAGCATACAACTTTAACAGAATCTGTACAGCTGAAGGCAGTATATAACTTTACCAAGGATTTGCAGTTTGGCGTAAAGTACTGCTTCATGTCAGATAATAATATGGGTACCACTGTGGATGATGTACATCACTTTCCTAACTTTAGTGATGGTAATCAGCGCTATGATGATGCAGGTGCTGCGGATAATCATCATATTATGAATCTGTATCTGAAGAAGAATCACTTCCTGGGTGATAATTCTCTGACTATCGGCCGTATGGGGCCTAATATCCTGGCTACCCAGTACTGGTCCTCTGCTAATTCCAGCGGCTTCTTTGATGGTGCCCGCCTGGCCTTTGGTCACAATGAGGACTTTGAGATCTGGTATGGTGACTGGGGCGCTGCTGATACCTATGATAAGTATTGGAATCATGCTAATAACTTTAGTGCTACCAAGCACAAGGGCCTGGAAAAATGCTACATGCTTATGGGCAAGCACAAGTTTGGCGATGGCGGTCCTACCCTTTATGGCTGGCTGTTAAATGAGGTACAGGAAGCCAACTACAAGGAAAATTACAAGATGCGCGGCGTTGGTATCAGCCAGAGGTTTGGTGACTGGCGCATAGATGCTGACTTTACCAAGAATGAAGCACAGGATGCTCTGGGCCACTTTATCCGTCTGCGCTATAAGGGCTCCGACCGTGCTGTACCAGGCTCCTGGACTATTGGTCTTGACCATGTAAGGTATGAGCCAGGCAATATTTATGCAACAGCTCTTAACGGCGTTAATGACGTCAGCCTGGGCATGAGGGATCAGCTGGGTGTTGATACCTTTATTCTGTGGGCAGATTACATCCTGAGACGTAATCTCCGCCTGGCAGTATACCAGTCCATTGGCAGAAAGTCCTTGCGTGATTATAGTGACAGCAAGTATGGTACATTTACGAGAGGCGGATCTGCACCTTCCTATTCCCGTATTCATTTAGTATGGACATTCTAAGGGCAGAAAAGCGAAAGAAGAATTTATAGGAGGCATTGCCTTATGGATAAAAAAATATGGCAGAAGGATATTAGCCGAAGACAGTTCTTTGGCCTGTCTGCTGGTGTTGCCTGCAGCTTTATGTTCAGCAACCTGTTTCATCCAGCAAAGGTGGGAGCAGCTCCAGGAGAGGAGTACAGCCGTCTGGTTATACTGACTGACGTGCACTGCCCTAGCAAGCTGGACCCACAGAAAATCGAGGCTATTGAGGAAATCAATACCTGGAAGGATGTGGATCAGGTAGTTGTTACAGGTGACGTAGTATTGGAAACTGGCTGCCAGGATGAGCTGAATGCAGCAGTAAACGTGCTGGATCATGTAAAGGCTCCTCGCTACGTGCTGACTGGTAACCATGATTTCCTTTATTCTGATAATACCTTTATGGGCAGCAAATTCCAGTGCGGCCCTGAGGAGAGAAAAATGAAGCTAGAGCGTTTCAGAAAGGCCTTTAAGATGAATGCTCTCTACTTCTCCAAGGATGTGGGACAGTACCATCTGGTTTACCTTTCCCCAGATGATTTAAACACTTCCTATCTGACATGTATGTCTACT
>JAFPCE010000146.1 GCA_017390245.1 Selenomonadaceae bacterium | reverse complement strand
TGCTCAAAGTCAAACTCCACATGACAGCGCTGGGCTATCTTTACAGAATTGGTTAAGGATTCTGGATAATCAGCAAAAATTCTGGCCATTTCCTCAGGTGACTTCAAGTAAAAATCATCACTGGAAAACCGCATGTGACTTGGATCATCTATAGTTTTGCCTGTCTGTATGCAAAGCAGCACCTCATGAAACTCACTGTCTTCTCGCAGCAAATAGTGAGCGTCATTGGTGCACACCAGCCCCAAATCATATTTATGAGCCAGCTTCACCAGGCCTTCCATGGCAATTTTCTCTTCCTGCATGCCATGGTTCTGTATCTCGATAAAATAATTTTCTTTACCAAATATATCTAAATAATCCTTTAAGGATGCTTCAGCTCTCTCTTCGTCACCCCGGATAATCCACTGAGCCACTTCGCCGGCAATACAGCCACTGAGACATATAAGACCTTTGCTATGCATACGCAAAAGCTCCTTATCCACTCTTGGCTTATAATACATACCCTCAGTATTAGCCTTGGACACCAGCTGTACCAGATTCTTGTAGCCTTCATTATTTTCCGCTAAAAGAATCAGATGATAATACCTTGTTCCGTCTACCTCAAAGGTTTCTCTCCGGTCATGAGGTGCTACATAAACCTCACAGCCGATGACAGGATTAATCCCTTCAGCCTTGGCATTTTTATAAAAATCCATAACGCCAAACATGTTGCCATGGTCAGTTATGGCAATATGCTCCATACCCATTTCCTTTACCTTAGCCAGCAAAGGCTTGATACGGTTAGCGCCATCCAGCAGGCTATATTCTGTATGCACATGAAGATGTGCAAAAGGAATTTTTTCCGCCATCTTATAACCTCCCTTTAGTACCTCAGTCTCTCTGTTATTATTAACTGTTAAATCCATCTGAGACAATATTTATTATATCTGAAAAATTGTTGCATGCAATAAATCTTTTTCTATAGAGCACCATTTATTATACTAATTTTCACAGCAAAAAAACAGGCTTCCTGACTTAAAACAATGTAAATTCAGAAAGCCTGTATTTGTTTAAATAAGCTCGTACATACCCTTGGTCTGCTCTAAGATACTGTCACGTCTCTTTTTAGACTCGGCAAAATAGTCGTGAACAGCCTGGCGGTCACCATTTTCCACGTACTGGATAACCTCCCCCAGGATACCCTGCAGAAGCTTCAGCTGGTTCACAATAGGCTCTTTGTTGGTCATACAGATATCTGCCCACATGTCAGCATTAGATGAAGCAATGCGGGTAGTGTCCTTGAAGCCACCGCCTGCCAGCTTCAGACAGGCTTCCCTGTCATCATGGCTGCGGTTTAAGAGCGTAACCAGAGCTGCAGCTGTTACGTGCGGAATGTGGCTGATAACAGAGGCACAGCGGTCATGCTTGGCAATATCCAGGCTAGTTAAATTTGCCCCAGTCAGCCTTACCAGATTGCAAATCTTCTCATGGGCCTCAGCTGGTGCTCCTGTATCCTCAACAATAACATAGCATTTATTTTTGAACAAATCCTTCTGAGCTGCCTCTACGCCGCTTTTTTCACGACCTGTCATAGGATGTCCCGCAATGTAATAAATATCCTCTGGCAGTATTTCCTTTAAGCCATTCCACACATACTGCTTGGTAGAGCCAGCATCTGTAATAATAGCACCTTTTTTGATAAATGGCAGCAGACTTTTCACCATAGGCAGCATTTGCAATACCGGAGTACTGAGAAAGATAACATCTGCATCCTTGACTACTTCTTCTGGATTGGCAGAGGCAAAATCCACAGCCCCCATTTCTACTGCTTTATCCATGGATTTCTGGGTACGGCACATGCCAGTGATATATATGTCATCACCCATTTTATCCTTCAGGCACAAGCCCAGGGAACCACCTATCAGACCAACGCCAATAATAGCTAATCTCAAGCTTGGCATTACTCCTCACCCCTCAGCAAACGGCTCATGCGGTGAATGTCCTCCATAACCTCCTTGAAATCTGCTGGAGTAAGAGACTGGTCACCATCAGAAAGAGCAACCTCTGGATGTGGATGAACCTCAATAATAAGGCCATCTGCACCTGCTGCAATAGCTGCCATAGCCATTGGACGAACCATGCTGCGGCGGCCAGTACCATGGCTTGGATCTACTACGATTGGCAGATGGGACAGCTCCTTGATAGCTGCTACAGCACTTAAATCCAAAGTATTTCTGGTGTAGGTTTCATAGGTACGGATACCGCGCTCGCAGAAGATAACATCATCACAGCCTTCACTCATAATGTACTCTGCTGCATTTAACCATTCCTTGATGGTAGCACAGAGACCGCGCTTCAGCATAACAGGACGGCCTGCACGGCCAACTTCCTTTAACAGCTGGAAGTTCTGCATGTTACGGGCACCAATCTGCAATACGTCAGCAAATTTTGCTACAGTCTCAATAGAACGCTGGTCCACAACCTCAGTTACAACCTTCAGGCCATTGGCATCAGCTGCTTCACGCAGCATCTTTAAGCCTTCAGCAGCCAGTCCCTGGAAATCGTATGGAGAGGTACGAGGCTTGAAAGCACCGCCACGGAGGAACTGTGCACCTGCCTCAGCTACAGCACTAGCAGCCTCCATCAGCTGCTCCATGCTTTCAACGGCACAAGGACCAGCCATAACGATAGGCTTTTTACCGCCAATCTGTACACCGCCTACGTTGATAACAGTGTTGTTAGGCTTAAATTCACGGCTAACCAGCTTGTACTTTTCAGTGATGCGGACAGTCTTTTCCACGCCGCTTAAATGATGCATCTCCAGCTGGCCAATAGCCTTTTTGTCACCGATAACGCCAACAATAGTGCGGACAGCGCCCTTGGAAAGATGGTAATCTAAGCCCTCAGCCTTGATTTTATTCTTAACATTCTCTAACTCTGCCTCTGTAGAATTTGGTGCCATTACAATAATCATAATCAATTCCTCCTAAAACCTTTATAAATATTAGATAATAACTTCTGTGCAGTTACCTGATTTTTTGTATAAAAAAACGTCCCCGCACTATTGTGCAGGGACGAGTATAACCCGTGGTACCACCCTGCTTGCTTGAAGCAAGCCACTCTTTTCGGATACTATCATATCCTAGTCCATGATAACGGAGACAATCCGGCGTAACCTACAATCCCATAGCTTCTAGAAAGCAGGACTTCAGTCTGCAGCTCACGAGTGTATATTCCCAGCCTCCGCTACTGCGTCACAGCAACCCGCAGCTCTCTGAAAAGCACCAGCTGTCTTTCTCTCGTTCATCGCTATTTACAATTTATGTGCTAAATTATAGCAATATGATAAAAAAGTGTCAACCTGTTTTTGCAATTTATCAATAATTATTTTTCATTGCATATACCAGAAAGAAATACTTTTCTAGCTGGTGTTATCAGTGCAAAGCTGCACCATAATGTCTGATTTTGCTTTAAAAGCCTGCCAGAAAAATGCTGGGCTGGTAATACAAAGACACTCAGATTATCAGCAAGCTTTACCTCACTTATTTCTTAGCATCCAGCATTACAACACCCTGAGGAGGATTCTGATTAATTGCACCTACAATTGGATGAGGCACATAGAATTCCTCCAGAGCTGCAATATCCTGGTCAGTAAGTTTGATGTCCAGCGCACCGGCAGCATCATCAAGATATTTGGCCTTAGTTGCACCAATTATAGGAGAAGCAACCCCCTTAGCCCAGTGCCATGCTATAGCCAGCTGGGACATCTTGCAGTTTTTCTCCTGAGCCATTTCACTAACGCGCTGGACAATCTTCATATCGTACTTTTCCATTTTATCATACTTGCCAGGTACTACTATATCAGTCCGTCCCCGCAATGTATCAGACTGCCAGGTACTGCGGGCCAGATGACCGCCAGCCAGCGGGCTGTATGGCATAAGGGATACATTCATCTGCTTGCATATAGGTATCAGCTCACGTTCATCCTCACGGAAAAGCAGATTGTAATGGTTTTCCATAGCAGAAAACTGTGTCCAGCCGTTTTTCTCTGCCACATACTGCATATTGTGGAACTGGTAACCATACATGGCAGAAGCACCAATGGCCCGCACCTTGCCTGCCTGCACCAGGTTATGCAGTGCTTCCATGGTTTCCTCTATGGGAGTTTCATAATCAAAGCGATGAATAATATACAGGTCAAGATAATCAGTACCCAGCCGCTTTAGTGTTCCTTCAATTTCACGCTGAACAGCCGCTTTAGAAAGCCTGCCTTCATTGAAGTACAGCTTAGAGGCTATTACCACCTTATCACGGGTAGTATGAGCCTTTAACGCCCTGCCTAAATATGCCTCGCTGGTTCCCTCAGAATAACAGTTGGCAGTATCAAAAAAGTTAATCCCCAGATCTAAAGCATGCGCTACTATTTCCTCAGTAGCCTCAGCATCTAGTGTCCACTTGTGCATGGTAGCCTTGCCAAAGCTCATGCAGCCCAGACACAGCTTGGAGATTTCTATATCTGTGTTTCCTAACTTAGTGTATTCCATGAAAAAGCCTCCTTCAGACTAAAATCAAAAATTAACCTTCTGATATGAGAATAACACCTGAAGCTGACTTTAAGTCAAGGAATTTTTATTACTACTCTATTTATTAATTGGTTTCCAAAATATGTATAAAATTTACTCTGCATCGTATAAATATTGATTTCATAAGTTCATAGCTGTATTATAATATAGTTGAACTAATTATATAGTATTGGAGGTTTTCCTGTGAAAAAAATGAATTTAGGTACCCAGGTGCTGATAGCCTTTGTCCTGGGTATTGGCCTGGGCATTGTGGGGCAAAAGGATATTTTGTTCCTGCAGCCTGTTGGTGACATTTTCCTGAAGCTGATTCAGATGCTTGTCATCCCGCTGATTTTCTTCTCCATCATTGGCGGCATTGCTAACATTGGCGATATTAGCAAGCTGAAACGCATCGGCTCCAAGGTACTGGGTTTCTATGTAGTGACTACCATTCTCTCCACCATCATAGGTGTAGTTGTGGCTAATCTCATGCAGCCAGGCAAGGGTTTTAGCATTGACCAGATTGTAGAAACCGGTGAGCCTATCAAGGCCGCTCCGCCTATGACTGTAGGCAGTGCTCTCCTGGGCATGATACCTAGCAATCCGCTGCAGGCACTGGCTGAGGGCAATCTCATGCAGATTATTGTCTTTGCTGCATTCCTTGGCATTGTCATGACTATTTTGGGAGATAAGGTTTCCACTGTAAAGAAGGTTGTTAGTGAAGCAACACAGATAATGTTCAAGCTCACTGACCTTGTCATGAAGATTACTCCTATTGGCGTCTTTGCCTTGGCTGCCTGCAGCACTGGTGAATACGGCACAGCTATGTTCAGCGTACTTGGCATGTTCATTGTAACCCATTATGTAGGTGCTATTTCTGTTATTGTGCTGCTGTACCTGTTTATATTGAAGGTAATTGCCAAGGTTCCACTTAGCTATTTCTTCAAGAAGATAGCTAGTATCTGGCTGGTGGCCTTCAGTACCACCAGCAGCTCTGGCACATTGCCAGTCTCCATGAAGGTGACTGAAGAAGACTTCCATGTAAAAAAAGAACTGTCTTCCTTTACCCTGCCTCTTGGTGCTACCATCAACATGAATGGTATTGCTGTATATTACGCTGTTACCATTATCTTTGTAGCCCAGATATATGGCATGGAGCTTACCCTTGGCCAGCAGGCCATGTTTATTTTCATGACCACTTTGATTTCTGTAGGTACTCCTGGCATTCCAGCCAGTGGCATCGTATTAAGCATCATGCTGCTGAACAACATGGGACTGCCTGTCACCATCATGGGCATGATTGTGGGCATTTTCCGTCCTATCGATATGGTGCACACCGCCCTGAATGTAACAGGTGATGTAGTCAGCACCCTGGCTGTAGCCCGCATGGAAGACATGTATGAGGCTGAGCCTGCCGATGACGAAAATGCTTCAGAGCAAACAGCTTAACATAAAAATATTCCAATGCAACCATCTATCATTCTTATATAGCAGGCCATTTTAACAACATAATGCATTTGATAATGATATCATAGCTTAGACTATGATACGCTGGATAAGGCAACAGGCAGAGCATCCTGTTATTTGATACAAACATTTGAGCAGTTAGCAACTTTCGCTAGCTGCTTTTTCTTTGTACAAAAAAATAAGTGCAGCTGTCAAAGTTTATTACACTCTGACAACTACACTTTTCTGGTACTAAATAGCTCCACCTTTAGACAAAGCTCTAACCTGCACAAATACGGATACAACCAGGTTTAATTCCAATAATCAAGTTTTTCTTTTATGCCAATATTCTTTGCCACAAAGGTAATAGGCGTACCTTTATCCATCTGGCTCTTATAATCTTCCAGTGCTTTCAGTGCCTTGCTCCCCAGGATACAGATTACTGGCAAGTTGATGATAGCCATGAAACCCATAGTTACATCTGCCAAATCCCACATAGTTCCCATACTGGAGATAGCACCAACAAAGATGATGATGCAGGCAATGATGTTCTGTACATTATGGAACATTTTACTAGGGAAATATCCCAGAATATAAGCCACACAATTGTCCACATAATACAGATTGCCAAGCAATGTGGTAAATGCAAACAGCACCATACACAATGTCAGGAAGCCCATGGACCATTCACCTAAGCTGCTGGCTAAAGCAGCCTGTACGTATGGTGCACCAGCCAGTTCAGCTGTTGGCTCTATACCGCTGCTCATACACATAAATGCAGTAGCACTACAAATCAATATAGTATCTATAAACACAGAGAGCATCTGTACCAGACCCTGCTTGACAGGATGAGATACATCCGCGGCAGCTGCTGCATTTGGTGCTGAACCTACACCTGCCTCATTACTGTATAGACCTCTCTTAATACCATACATTATGCATGACCCAGCAAAGCCAGAAAAAATAGACTGCATATCAAAAGCCTGGCTGAAAATCATACTGAAAACGTGTGGCAGCTGTCCCATATTCATCAGTGTCAGCACAAGAGCTACACCAATATATATAATCCCCATAACCGGTACTAGCATAGAAGCTGCATGAACAACACGCTTACCACCACCGAACAGGCAATAGCCAGTCAGTACTGCTAATATACCACCAATCACAGCTGGCGTAGAAGCTTCATCATAGAAATTAAATGACATAAAGGTAGATTGCAGGTTATAGGCACAAAGCATATTAAAACCTACACCATAGGTCATAATCAGCGCAATTGCAAAAGCCACAGCTAAGGCTCTGCTGCCAATGGCTGCTTCAATATAATAGGCAGGGCCACCATAGCTGCCCTCTGGCCCCTTACGTTTATAAATCTGAGCTAGTGTACTCTCTACAAAGGCAGATGCACCACCAATAATGGCAATCACCCACATCCAAAACATAGCGCCATAACCGCCTAAGCACATAGCTGTTGAAACACCAATGATATTACCAGTTCCCACACGGGATGCAGTAGATACCATCAATGCCTGAAAAGATGATACCGAACCATCATTATCTGGTTTCTCCATGATTACCTTCAAAGTTTCCTTGAACATGGTCAGCTGTACCAATCCCGTTCTGAATGTAAAATACATACCAACTGCCAACAGCATGATAATCAATACATAACTATACATAACATTGCTGATAGCACTTAATACTTCACCTATCACACAAATCACCTCGTATATTTTTATTACATATATAATATAATTATTTTATCATAATATAGGTGTAATTGGCAAGTAAAAAATAGGCAGAACCATCTTGTACTGATCCCCAAAGTCAGATTTTATTAGTAACTGCTTTTCCTTTATAGATATTATTTTTATAATCCTGTAAATCTTTCCAGCTTCTTGCAGTCTGAAAAAAAATATCTCACTGTATAAAACACTACAATGAGGCAACTACTATAATAACAGCATTGCATCCCTATAAATCCACTATTTCAGACTTATTGCCATGCTGGCTGATTATATCCAGTAAAGCCTGGGCCTGCAGCCAGATTGTGGCAGTATTATCGTTAGGATGAACGCCTATAATCTGGCCAGTAAAGTCACTATCCAGATAAAAATGAACCTTTCTTTCTTCGTCGTTTAAAAGTCCCATGGGTGTCACTGCCCCTGGTATCAGCTGCATTATTCTTGCCAGGTCCTCTGCCGAAGCAAAAGAAAGCGGCCGCAGCTCATGCTGCTTCCTAAAGATCTTCAAATCCACCCGCTTGTCACCTTTAACGGTTATGAGATAATAATTTCTCTTTTTATCATCACGGACAAAAAGATTTTTAGCATCAAACTCAGGATAAGGAAGCTCCACATCATTCAGCTCCTCCATATTAAATACAGCCTTTTATCTAAGTATACCCCTAAATCCTAAATCTGTCATGCATTGATTGAGCGTGTTTTGTTCCATAAAAATAAGAAGGCAACTAGCCAATAGCCTCGCTGCCTTCTCTAGATACTACTTATTAACTTTTGCTTCCAGCTTCTCCAGTGCCTTTTCACACTCTTCTTTTGACACATGCTTTACCAATCTGGCAAATCTCTGTATCAGCTCCCATTCATCAGGATTGGCCCGCAGCTGGTGCTGTGGTCGCTGGCCTCTGGTAGTCCCTACTGGCCTGCCTCTCTTTGGCTTTTCCTCAGTCATCTAATCGCCCTTTCATATAAGCATAACCGCCTACCAGACACAAAACAAAAAATGTAAAAATTACACATCCATCCAATATGGATAATGCCTGGAAATCCATATCCCTGATACATCCCATAGACAGCAGGAGCGCCACCACTAAAGTAAACTTTTCCTTTTTCATATTATTTGAAATGTGTTATACTTGAGGTGGCAGGAGGCGAACCTCCCGCCTGGTTGTTACTATTTTCTTAACTGTTTGCTGATTTGGAGGATTAACAAGACATTTAAGATTATTGTGACAACCTTTTCTATTATCTCAAGTATTTCCATTTCGCACCTCCTTCCTTAACTCTGACGCCGTATACGTCCCGCCATCTGGCCACCTGCCTTGCCGCTTCGCTCCATACGTAGCGGTCCACCTCGCCGATCTTCC
>JAFPCE010000145.1 GCA_017390245.1 Selenomonadaceae bacterium | reverse complement strand
TCAATGCGGCTCATATCCAGAACCTCATTAATAAGGGTCAGAAGATGCTTGCTGGAAGCGTTTATCTTCTCCAGGCAATCCTTGATACGCTCCTTGTCATCTATATGAGCTGAAGCAATAGCTGTCATGCCCAAAATAGCATTCATAGGGGTGCGGATATCATGGCTCATGTTGTTAAGAAAAGCAGTTTTAGCCACATTAGCCTGCTGGGCAGCCTCATAGGCCTCTAATAGTGCCTTCTGCTGCTGTTCTTCCTTCTGCTTGTTTTCCGTAATATCCACATGATAGCCACGGATACGGACCCCAGGGCCATTATACTCATTATCCCTGACACCACCGCAGCGGATATAGATGCGGCGCCCATCTGGATAATCCCATGGATACACTATCTGATCCCGTCCAGTATCAACAATATTCTGAACATACTGCAATACAGGCTTCAGAAATTCCGGCACAACACCAGCATACCACTTGTGATAGTCCTCCTCAGCAGTAACCTCACCCTCAGAACCAATCAGGCGCTTCATAACCTTATCAGCATAGAGCCGAGGCTCCTTGCCAGGATCCATTTCCACGGTCCAGACACCCACTCCCGCCATAGCCAGCGTTTCCTCTGCAATTGTGACATACTTCTGACCCATAGAAACCAGACTCCCCTGTGATAATCCCAATTATTTATGCAAACTATAATTATTATTTATTAGTAATATATTTTACATGCTCTTTAGTATTATAATACATTATATTTATCTTTGTCTATATTTTACATAAATTTAATACAACTATTATTAACAAAGTCAAAAACTAAACCTCTTTAATTATGTTACACATCCTGATTCCATAAGTATGCCGTACTACGTCCAGAGCCTGTCTTAATGATTTCGCCATTTTTCTGCAGCGCTGCCAGGGTTCTCTGGACAGTTGCCAGGCTGATATCTGGGCATTTTGCCATAATGTCCGCCTTTGTTATTTTACCGAGGTTTTCTCTGATAATCGCCCGCACTCTTTCTGGTTTAGAAATACCGCTTGTGGTAATAAGCTTTACACGCAAAGAAAATTCCCTGTAGGCTGCCACAATGACTCCCAGCATATACTGGACAAAAGGAATGTAATCAATCTCTTCCTCATGCCAGCCAGCAGAGCTTAACTGCAAAGTCTCATAATACGTGTCCTTGCTTTGCTCAATCATTCTTTCAATACTAATATACTTCCCTACAATATAACCAGACCTATACAGTAAAAGCAGTGTCAACAAACGGCTCATGCGGCCATTGCCATCATTAAAGGGATGAATACAAAGAAAATCTAAAATAAACATGGGGATAATCAGCAGATTATCCATTGCAGGTTCAGCCAAAGCATCCTTTAACGCATTACAGGCCCTGTTGACGGATTCATGAGTCTCCCAGGACGTAACTGGCTGAAAACGGATAAATCTGTTGCCCTGTACATCCTCTTCAGCAATCACATTATCTGAGTCCTTAAAATTTCCACCAATTGACATGCCACTGAATTTATACAAATCTCTATGCAGCTGCAAAATCACAGATACCTTTGGACTGATATAATCATGACTTTCATGAATAGTAGCCAGCACATCACGGTAACCAGCAATTTCACGCTCACTCCGGCTTTTAGGCATAGTTTTGTCCAGCATAATTTTTTTCAAACGATCATCCGAAGTATAAATACCTTCAATTTTATTAGAAGCTTCTGTACTTTGAATCCTGGCCACCTCCAGCAGCTGGCTCAATGTGTCACTCTGTGCTTCAATAAATAAATTCTGTTCACCCTTGAACTCATGAATTGCAGAAAGCAGACTGACAATCTCAGGCGTTAGCAAAGCTTCATAGTATCTCTTATAATTATATTCTCGCATAATGCCCTCCTTTCTCGGCCTTATCAATATATTACTCTTATTTATATCATAAAACAAGTTATCTATATCATTTTCTAGTAAATGATATAGATAAAACAATGTCTTTTGCGTATTATCAGCACAATTCCTGCACAATGTTTATACTAAAAAACTGGCCATTTTTCTATATCAAAAACCGCCCCAGCTTATGCTGAAGCGGTATTTTTACGCTGCCAGAAAGCAGCCTGCAGATTCTATTTTATGGTAGCAATTACACAGCCATAAAGCATCCTATAGCTTTACTTTTTCTATCACACATTGATGTTTTTTACTTGTCTTATCATAGCTGATGCCAGCCAGTATAACCTCATCAGCATATCCCTTTAACGCCCCGTCATAGCATTTTTCATGTATCTGGCGAATAGCAGTATCAACATCCTTATCCCATTTAAGCTCTATGAGGATAGCTGGCTTATCTGCATACATAGGCCTTGGCTGCAGGACTATATCAGCAAAGCCTCTGCCAGCTGGCAGTTCCCGCACCATATTATAGCAATCCCGCGCTGCATAAAAAGCCAAATGAATCGCACAGCTCAAGGAATTCTCGTCATTATACTTCAGGATGGATATTTCATTATGAGCCATATCCATACCCTCTGCTACAGCTTCTTCATTGCCGTCCATAAGTGCCTGCAGTAATTTTTCTGAAGCAGAAATTGCCCTGGTAACCTCTGGCCACTTCATGGTTTTGATGGCTGTAATATATTCCCTGGCCACCTCACGATTGGGAATAGATACAGTCTCATGCTCACTGTCATAGGTAAGATAACCCAGATGTACAAGCAGCGTCATGATGTCATCCTTGCTGTGGAAGGTGGTCATGTCATTACCAAAAGTATTGATATCTACAGGCACTGACTCACCTGCCAGCATAGCAACAACATCATCCTTGAGCCCGTTATAATTCATCTTTATATAATTTTTCAAAGCCTCATAGGTTTCCGTATTATTCCAATATGTATCACATTTTCCACTGTTAATAGCTTCTACCACAGACTTTGGACTATACATAGAATACTTGATACATACTCCAGGACTAGTTGCTAATAATTCATACCCATCATACCAGGACTTTATCTCTGTATAATCCATGTGATATGTTTTACATAACTTCTGCACCTCGTCATCTGTAAATCCAAAATATGCTGCTAAACCTCTCGGATTAGTGATAGAGTATTCTATGAACATATTCAAAGCAGAATGAGTACCATACTTATGGATAGGCAATATACCTGTCATGTAGACAAGACCAATATATGACTTATCCTTAAGCCATAGCCGCAAAAAATCAAGATACTTTTTCTGTGCCTCTGTATCACCCTGGCATACCCTGAACAGACAATCCCACTCATCAATCAATATGACAAAAGGAATCTCTACCTCATCATAAATATCCTCCATGATCTGGAATACATCTGACTTATCATGGTATACCACATCAGGATAGGCATACAGCAAATCTGCTGCTATACCATCCACCAGCTTCCCCAGCATCCCCTTAATAGAATGGGTTTTACTCCAAACATCCTGCATATTTATTTTCAGTACATTATACTTATTCAGATGTTCTTCAAAGGATGGCATACTGGCAATATCACTATCCTTAAACAATTCCTTATAATCCCTGCCAAGACAATAATAAGCAGCCAGCATATCAAGAGCCATAGATTTACCGAACCGTCTAGGCCTGCTGACACAAATATACTTATCCCTGGTACAAATCTGCTGATTGATGAACTCTATCATAGCAGACTTATCCTCATAAATCCTCGTCCGCAAGCTCTCCTTAAAAGGAGCCCCATTAGGATTCAAAAACCTTGCCATACACTCACCCCCAAATGACTTTCTTCCATTGATTATATTATATCAATGGAATTTATGTTCTGCAATATGTCGTCAAAAAAATTTTAAAAAAGCTGTAATATATCTCTGAGTTTTGCGTATAAGATACAGATAAGCAAATCAAGAAAGGAACGTGATTACCATGAGTGAAGAAAAACTGGAACAGGTTCAGGAAGAGGAGTTGGTTGACGCGGAGCCTGATTTTCCCTATCCTTACCCTACCTTAAGAGGTATCATCAGCGTCTTTTTGCTGTACGGTGCCTGGATGAGCTGGGATAAGTTGGACGGCGTCATTCCCCGGCCGCTGATCATTGCCCTGATTGCAGTGTGCGGTGTCCTGGCGGTATATTGTTTCGTGACTTCCTATAAAGGCGATCATCTGCGCAGACAGTATACGCTGCAGATGGACGCGATC
>JAFPCE010000144.1 GCA_017390245.1 Selenomonadaceae bacterium | reverse complement strand
GTAGGTGTTGTTAATACAGCAATGGACTTTGAGGCGGCAATGTCGAAAGTAAAAGCCATAACTAGAGCTAGCAATGATGAAATGAATCTTTTATCAGAAACAGCACAGAAACTTGGACGGACAACACAATTCAGCGCTACCCAGGCTGCTGATGCAATGAGTTATTTGGGTATGGCGGGCTGGAATTCTAACCAGATTATTTCAGGTATGCCAGGACTATTGGCATTAGCAGCTGCAGGAAATGTCGATTTAGCAAGAACTGCTGATATTGTATCAGATGATTTAACAGCGTTTGGGTTATCAGCTGATCAAGCTGGTCATATGGCAGATGTATTTGCAGTTACTGTCACCAGGACTAACACCAATGTGGAAATGTTAGGAGATACTATGAAGTATGCAGCACCAGTGGCCAAGGCTTTTGGTGCGTCCATGGAAGAAACTGCTGCTTTGGCTGGACTAATGGCAAATAGCGGCATAAAGGCCAGTCAGGCAGGTACAGCCTTAAGAGCAGGTTTCTTGCGCTTGGCAGGGCCGCCAAAAATGGCATCCAAAGCTATGGAGCAGCTGGGGATGTCTATGAGCGACATTACAGCGGAACAAAAAGAGGCTAGCATGGCCATGGCGTCCCTAGGAATATCTATAACTGATACCACAGGGAAGCAAAGGAAAATGTCAGCAATTCTGACTGAATTAAAAAATAAAACGGCTGATTTAGGACAGGAAGAAAAGCTAGCAACTATGAAGGCGATTTTCGGACAGGAAGCAGCTACTGGATGGCTGGCAGTATTGGATGCAGGCCCAGAGACTTTTGATAAATTAGTAAATGAAATGGAAAATTGTGATGGAGAAGCCCAGAGAATGGCTGAAACCATGACAAATAATGCAAAGGGTGGCATGATAAAACTCAAATCAGCTTTAGAAGGGCTAGCTATATCCCTGGGGGCAATGTTTTTGCCAATGCTTGCAGAAGGGGCCCAATGGTTGGCTAATATAGCTGAAAAAATGGCAGCATGGTCACAGGAGCACCCAGGAGTAATAAAAGCTATTGGCATGCTTACTGCAGGTCTGGGCGGCTTATTTATAGGCTTCAAGGTTTTCACCTTTATATCTGCAGGTATCGCAGTATTAAGAGCAGCTGTACCAGTAATTTTGCAGACTGTATTCGGAACAACACGTTTTGCAAAGGCTGCAAATTTACTAGGAAAAGGATTTGCAAAAGGACAACTTATACAAACTATTCGCAGAATAATATTAGCATCTTCATCTTTAAGAAATACTTTTTCAGGGTTAACTAGGTTGTCAAGCCTTGTGAGATTATCACCTATAGGAATAGCCATAATGGCTATAACAGGGGCAATTAATATACTGCAATCCAGGTGGGCAGAATTTGCCCCAATATTTACAGCTCTTGCTGATAGAATAAAAAATGCATTTGTAAATACATGGAGTATGTTATCACCAGCTATTACTTCCCTAATGACATCGTTATCGGGGCTGTGGGCATCAGCGGAGGAAGGGACTGGAGTTTTTGGTATATTATCAAGCATTATGAGCTTTATAACTGAAATATTGGGTACAGTATTAATAGGAGCTATTATTATGGCAGGGAATATCCTGGTAAATGTATTTTCTACTCAAATTAGTGTAGCAACGGCAATAATAACTGGGTTTATTGGTATTTTATCAGGGGTAATTGACTTTATAGTAGCAGTATTTACAGGCCAGTGGGGAGCTGCATGGCAGGCTGTTGTGAATATTTTTAGTACGATATTTGGCACTATTTCAGATATAGCTCATAGCGTACTTGATGGCATTTTAAGTACGGTTAGTGGTATAGCAAATGGCATTAGTACACTTATGGGACTTAATACAGGAGGCAATAAAATACCCGGTAATGCCCAGGGTGGTATTTATCAGAAGGGTGCTTTCTTAACAACCTTTGCCGAGGAAGGACCAGAGGCGGCTATCCCATTGGATGGTTCTCCAAGAGCTATAGGTCTGTGGCGTAAGGCTGGTGAAATGCTTGGCATGGGAAGTGGTGAAGGAACGATTAATCTGGGCGGTACTACTATTAATAATGATACAGGCACCGCACCAGCACCTGCGATAAACTTCAGCATGAATTTCTATGGACCAACTGAACCACAGCAGGTTCAAAAGGCTGTAGAAAGTGCTGGTAGAAAATTGCAGGAATCTTTTGCGGAAAAGATGGCTGCTTTTAACCATGAGAGAAGGAGACTGGCTTATGAGTAATACATATATAACCAAAGCAGGAGACTGCTGGGACTATATAGCTTTTCAACAATTAGGCTCATGCCAGTATGTTAATAAGCTGATGGATGCAAACCGTCAGCTTATTGACACCTCTATATTTTCAGTTGGTGTTGAGC
>JAFPCE010000143.1 GCA_017390245.1 Selenomonadaceae bacterium | reverse complement strand
GGTATATCAGGTGCATATTCCAACCTATCCTTCTGGTCACTGGCTCTTTGGCTTTGCTTCCAAGAAGTATCATCCAGTAAAGGGTGTGGATTTTGATAAGTGGAAGTACAAGCGCATCCGCTGCAGGTACTACAATGGCCCATTGCATGCAGGTTCTTTTGCCCTGCCAAACTATGTAGAGGAGTTATTGCGTGATGTTGAAGACTAATGTAGAGACATTTTTAGGCTGTGAGGCTGGATTTAATGAGGCACGGATTGTGCTGTATGGCGCGCCTTTTGATTCTACTACTTCTTACCGGCCTGGTACTCGCTTTGCCAGCAAGACTATGCGGGCTGAGTCCTATGGGTTAGAGACTTACAGTCCTTATCAGGATCTGGACTTGGAGGATACCGCCATCTTTGACAGCGGGGATTTGGAGCTGTGCTTTGGTGATACGGAAAAGGCCCTGGCTGATATTGAAGAACGGGCAAGCATTATTTTAGATGCTGGAAAGCTGCCATTTTTAATTGGTGGTGAGCATCTGGTTTCCTTAGGTGCTATCAGGGCTGCCTTTAAAAAGTATCCTGATTTGCATATACTGCATTTTGATGCTCATACAGATCTCAGACAGGAGTATCTGGGAGCAGAGCTTTCCCATGCCTCAGTTATCCGCCGTGCCTGGGATTTAGTTGGTGATAATAAAATATGGCAGTTTGGCATCCGCAGTGGCATGAGAGAGGAATTCCTCTGGGCGAAGGAGCACACCAATCTGCATAAGTTTACTTTGGAGAAGCTGCCACTGGCCTTAAAGGCATTGCAGGGTAAGCCAGTGTATTTTACTATTGACCTAGATGTAATGGATCCATCGGTATTTCCTGGTACTGGTACCCCAGAGGCTGGGGGAGTTACCTTTATGGAGCTGATGGAGGCGGCTATTGCCGGTTGCGGCCTTAATGTGGTGGGCTGCGATGTGGTGGAGCTTTCTCCGCCTTATGATCAGAGCGGGGCATCCACAGCGGTGGCTTTGAAGATTTTGCGGGAAATGCTGCTGAAGCTGGAGGAGCCTTTTATAAAAGGCCCAGCATTAATTTAAAGACTGCAGCGCCACATATATACCTCTGTCAGAATGCTTTGGCAACTAGGAGTAACCAGGTTCTGACGCAGGATACATGCGTGGTTTTATAAATAATCAAGTATAAAGAAGCAATTTATAAATTTTAGAAAGGGCTTTCCAGCTTGTGGGAAGTTAAGAGGTGAAAAAATGGGTAAGGCGTTAATTATTGGCTGTGGCGGTGTTGCCAGCGTTGCGATTCATAAGTGTGTGCAGAACAGTGATGCTTTTGAGGAGATTTGCATCGCCAGCCGTACTAAAAGCAAGTGCGATGCACTGAAGGAGAAGCTTTCTGGCGGCAAGTGCAAGATTTCTACTGCTCAGGTGGATGCTAACAGCGTGGAGCAGCTGGTGGCTTTGATTAAGGATTTCCAGCCAGATGTAGTTTTAAATCTGGCACTGCCTTATCAGGACCTGACCATTATGGATGCCTGCCTGGAGTGCAAGGTCAGCTATGTAGATACTGCAAATTATGAACCAGAGGATACTGCAAAATTTGAGTACAGCTGGCAGTGGGCTTATCGTGAGCGCTTTGAGAAGGCTGGTATAACTGCTCTGCTGGGTTCTGGCTTTGACCCAGGCGTAACAGGTGTTTTCTGTGCTTATGCCTTAAAGCATCATTTCGATGAGATTAACTATATTGATATCTTAGACTGCAATGCTGGTGACCATGGTTATCC
>JAFPCE010000142.1 GCA_017390245.1 Selenomonadaceae bacterium | reverse complement strand
GGCATGATTGTTCCCTTCAGTACTGCCAGGTCTGGCCTTTCCTTCACTCCTCTGTCTATAAAGCCAGGTTCTTGATACCCCAGACTCTGGTAGAGCTGGTGCTGGATGCAATCAGCTAGGAGACCGCCTCGGCCCTCATACTGGTAGCACAGGGTTTCACAGCCTCTGGCTTCTCCAGTCTGGCTGGCATTGCAGTGGATGCTGACGAAGATATCCGCTTCACTTTCATTGGCAGTGGCAATGACCTCTGGGCCTGGGGATTCACCCCAGAGGTTGTCACTCTGCAGCAGCTCTGTATCACACATGGCATTTTGCAGTATCTTTTCCAGATAGCTGCCGATTTCTCTGGCGATGATAGCTTCTCTTAGGTTGTAGCTTTTGTTCAATGCACCTGGGTCGGGTTTGCCATCCTGGGAATGGCCTGGGTTGATGAAAATTTTCGTAAATAACACTCTCCTTTTCTGTATAATCAACTCTTATTTATGCTAAGGCTCTTCGCTGCCGTAACATCGCTTCTGCTTCTGCCCAGGTTTTGGGCTCTTTAGTATAGTCAGTTATATCACGCAAAGTTTTTGGCTTTTCATATTTTCTGGGCTGATAGCCATTGTACCTGCGTCCATGGTTATCTGGAAAACAATTATGTTCCCATGGATCATCATAGCCACTGACTCCCCATCTTTTCAAGATACCATTCATATAGGATAGTTCACAGACTTTATTTTCCTTAGCCTTAACTATAGCATGGGCTACCCACACTGTTCCGTATTTCTTCCTCTGCCTTATAAGCTCTGGCATTTCGGCTTCCTGTGGTTTTCTGTGAAAGTTATATTCAAATTCTGCCAGCAGCATTTCCATTTCCTCAGCCACTTGATTATCCGCCTGCTTCTTACCCAGTACTTCTGTAACAATGCCAGCTATTGGCTCTAATTCCTCATTTCGCTTGTATTCTCGCAAATTATTCTCCTTATGGTCATCATTTTTATTTTCAATAGCACACTTTTTTTCATGGCAGACTTCTACTGCATCTGCTTGTACAGCCGTTGCTGCTTCTGTATCTGATACTGCATCCATAGCCTGGCTGCCACAGTTCACATCCTCATGATACTGTATAACAGGCTTTTGGATTGTTAACACCTGTACAGGTGTATCATCCATAGTTTCAGCACACATGGTATTTTCATAAATACCTTCACTCATGGTTTCATACAGGTTCTCTGCCATGGGTTCATTCATTGCTTCTGCTGGTTCTTCCTGTATATCATCCTCAGGGGCACACATATAGTCCTGGATACGCATCAGCCTGCGGCGTGGCACTCTGTCGTAGCACACTCCATGGTCCTCAAAGTAGTTATACTCTTTGTAGCTCACAACCTTCCAGTTGAGCTCGTCTAATGGCGCAATGCGGTATACCTTAGGATGTCTGGAGCATTTGTCTACTACCTCCAGATAGCCTTTCTCTACCAGCTCACTGCGGGCATCCTTCAGCGTATGACAGCTGCCGATATTACAGCACTCCATCATATCCTGATTGGTAAAAACAAACGCCTTGTACCCTACTCTTGACTCATTAAGACAGAGCAAATTAAACATTATCTTTAAACCTGCGTCAGACAGATTGTCATATCTTGCCTTTGTCCTTAATGCTAATACCATAGATGCTAAACCCATTATCTTATACCCCTAACATTGACTAAGTTTTAGTAAATTT
>JAFPCE010000141.1 GCA_017390245.1 Selenomonadaceae bacterium | reverse complement strand
TAAAAATATTTAATAAAAATATATAGGAAAAATTTTACGTTCTTAGGTATTAATACCTGTATTGCGACTTTGTTTTTTATTGGTTTTTGTGTATAATAAAACTGTTGTAGGAAGACTATGTTTACCCAGATTTTTCTGGGGATTGAAAAGCGGAATAGCAAATAGATAAATGAAGCTATGAGCAGTGATAGGGGGATTTACTTTGGAACTTGCAACAGTCATTGGTTTGGTTATGGGTATCATATCAGTTTTCGTTGGTATGATCTTAAAGGGGGCACCACTAACAGCCTTGAATAACCCAGCTGCGTTTTTGATTATTATCGGTGGTACAATGTCTTGTTTATTCATCGGCTTCCGTATGGACCAGATGAAGAAGTTTCCAACTCTGATAAAGAAAACATTCAACAAGAATCAGCTGCAGTCTGAGCTGGAGCTGAGGCAGACATTTATAGATTTATCTGCCATTGCCAGAAAGGAAGGTTTGCTGGCATTGGAGAGCAAGGTTCAGGAAATTCCTGATCCGTTCTTCCGCACTGGCCTGGGCATGGTTGTAGATGGTCTGGAGCAGGATTTTGTAAGTGAGGTTCTGGAAACTGAGCTGCAGATGATTCAGGCACGCCATGCTGAAAATCGTTCCATCTTTACCCAGGCTGGTACCTATGCACCAACACTGGGTGTATTAGGTGCCGTTGTAGGTCTGATTGCAGCTTTAGGTAACTTGAACGATATTGATAAGTTAGGTCATTCCATTGCAGCAGCATTCGTTGCAACAATTCTGGGTATTTTTACAGGTTATGTATTGTGGCTGCCATTTGCCAATAAGCTGAAGATTCTTTCTGAGCAGGAAATTGGCCAGAAACGTATGATTATCGAAGGCATTCTGGCACTGCAGGCTGGTGATTCACCTAATGCTATTGAGTCCAAGCTGTCTGTATTTATTCCACAGAGTTTGCGTGACAGCGGCAGCAAGGAGGGTTAATATATGGCAAGAAAGAAGAAAAAATCAGCACCACATGAGGAGGAAGCCAGCGAGGCTTGGCTCTTGCCTTATTCTGACTTGATGACCTTGTTGCTGGCGTTGTTTATCTGCCTGTTTGCAATTTCCCAGACAGATGAGACCAAGATGACACAGATGGCCCAGGCCTTCAGCTCCGCTTTTAATATGGGCGGTCCTTCCTTCTTTGAAGGGGCAGGTCCTTCTAGTAATAGTTCCCGTGACATGCTGTCATCTGAGGATGGTGGTATGGAGGATTATCTGGCTGAGAACAGCCAGATGGAGGCAGTAAAGCGCCAGCTGGATGAATATATTGAACAAAATGAACTAAATGAAGAGATTACTACAGCCATGACTGAGGATGGGCTGATGATACGTATTAAGGAAAATGCCTTGTTCCCATCTGGTTCTGCTGATTTGATGCCAAGTGCCCAGAGAATTGGACCGGCTATTGCAGGGCTTATTGCTCCTATTCCTCAGCGCATTCTGATTACTGGACACACTGATAATGTTCCTATTAACAGTCCTAGATATCCATCTAACTGGGAGCTTAGTTCAGCTCGTGCCATCAATTTCATGAAATTCATACTGGCTCAGGACAACCGAATTAATCCATCACGTTTCAGTGCTATGGGCCGTAGTGAGTATCGTCCAATAGCAGACAACAGCACACCAGCAGGCCAGGCACAGAATCGCCGTGTAGAGGTTTTGATTGAGAGATCTGTACATGTGGATAAGTCTGAATATCAGGTGGCTAGATAAGAAAATATCTGAAAGGGACTCCCAGAGTCCCTTTTTTAGTATATTGGATTTTGCTAGAGATATAGCCAGCAAAATACTGGCCAGACAGAGAGGTGGTTAAATACTTATGATAAAAGGAATTGGCACAGATATTGCTGATTTAAAGCGTATGGCAAATGCTGTAGAGAGAGAAGCTTTTTTAACCAGAGTTTTTACACCAGAGGAAATAGCTTATTGCGAAAGCAAAATGAAGGGAAAGACAGCGTCCTATGCCGGGCGGTTTGCTGCCAAGGAGGCTATTATGAAGGCATTGGGCACAGGACTCAGGGAAGGACGGCTGGTGGACATAGAAATAGTAAATGATGAACTGGGAGCGCCAGTGGCATCACTTACGGGCGGTTTTGCTGTCAGGGCAGAAGCTCTGGGGGTGAAAAAAATCTGGATTAGTATCAGCCATAGTCAGGAATATGCTACAGCCCAATGTGTGCTGGAGGGCTGAAGAAAAACAGATGTGTAAATGATACTGTAGTTTTGACAGGAGGTACAGCTATGAAATTAACTACTGTAGAAGAAATGCGCAATATAGATAAAAGAGCTATAGAAGAGGTGGGCATACCAGAAATAGTCTTGATGGAAAATGCTTCCCGCGAGATTGCCAAGGCTATGGAGGAAATTTTAAAAGGCGTGGCAGGCAAGCGTATCTGTGTTGTAGCTGGTACAGGGAATAACGGTGGAGATGCTTTTGCTGCAGCCAGACATCTGGCCAATGCCGGGGCAAGGGTGAAGGTTTTTGTACTGGGAAAGCCAGAGAAAATGAGTCAGTCAGCTGCTACAAATTTTAATGTTATATGCAATATGGGCATAGAGGTGTTTCATTTAAGCAGTGACAGGGACTGGGATAAACTGCTGGTGGTTTTAAATACTTCCCAGGGAATTCTGGATGGTATTTTAGGTACTGGTTTTCATGGGGAGCTTAGACCTGAGGCGCAGCGTCTGATTGAAGCGGTCAATAAAAGCGAATTGCCAGTAGTTGCTATTGATGTGCCTAGTGGCGTTAATGCAGCCAATGGTGAGGTTAAGACAGTGGCTATTGGTGCTTCTGTAACAGTAACGCTGGGAGCGCCTAAGTGGGGTATGATGTTTGCACCAGGTTCTTTGTACTGTGGTCAGCTGCTCTGTGATGGTATTGGCATTCCAGCAGGTATCTTGGAGGATAAGCGCATCTTGCAGGAGATGCTGACTAAGAAGGTGGCAAAAACAGGCATGCTGCCAAGACCTATTGACTGTCATAAGGGGACTTGTGGCAGAATCCTGGTGGTAGCAGGCTCTAAAGGCATGACAGGGGCGGCGTCACTGGCTTCCCTGAGTGCTTTAAAGTCAGGAGCAGGTATTGTCACCCTGGCTTGCGCTGATAGTCTCAATGATATCTTTGAGATTAAGCTGACAGAGGTGATGACCAGTCCTCAGGAAGATGATGGTAAGGGATATTTAACTTCAGCTAATAGCGAGGCTATCCTGCAGATGGCATCTAAATATGATGCAGTATTAATTGGTCCAGGATTAGGCAGAAATGAAGAGACTATGAAGCTGGTGCGTGATTTAGCAGCTAAGCTTGAGAATAAATTAGTTATTGATGCTGATGGCATTTATGCCTTTAACAGGCAGGGACAGCTGCTGGCAAACTGCAGCCAGGCCCCAGTTCTGACTCCGCATTTAGGGGAAATGGCCGCTTTGCTGGGAATTTCTGTGGAGGAGCTGAAGTCGGATTTATTGTCTTTTACTAGAAAGGCAGCGGCAGATTATAATGCGATTTTTGTAGTGAAAAGTGAATCAACTATAGTGGTGTATCCAAATGGCATGGCTTATGTCTCCAGCACGGGTAATGCTGGCATGGCTACAGCTGGTTGTGGTGATGTGCTGGCGGGAATTATTGCCGGCCTCATGCAGCAGACAGCAGAGAATATGGCTCCGTTAACTGGTGTTTATGTGCATGGTCTGGCAGGGGATATTT
>JAFPCE010000140.1 GCA_017390245.1 Selenomonadaceae bacterium | reverse complement strand
TGCTGCCATAAAAAAGGCTTTAGATGGCATTGAAGAGCCAAAATTCCAGCCATTACGCCGCCGTCTCATGCTGACCAGCCGCAGCAAAACTGTAACAGTAGATAAGGATTTACCTACTGTTCTCATTGGTGAACGCATTAATCCTACTGGCCGTAAAAAGCTGGCTGCTGAAATAAAGGAAGGCTCTTTCCTTTCTGTAAAAAAAGAAGCTATTGACCAGGTAAAGGCCGGTGCTAAGCTGCTGGATGTTAATATGGGTGTAGGCGGTATTGACCAGGCTGCTGCCATGCAGCGGGCTGTTACTGAAATTGCCCAGCTAACTGACGCTCCCCTGGTTATTGATACCAGTGATGCTGCTGCCCTTGAGGCAGGTCTCAGGGCATATCCTGGCCGCGCCTTAATTAACTCTGTCAGTGGTGAAGAAGAGAGACTCAGGACTTTTATTCCCTTAGCAAAGAAATACGGTGCTGCTATTCTCTGCCTCCCATTAACTGATGAAGGCATTCCTAAAACTCCGGAAGAACGTCTGGAGGTAATGGATAACATCATTTCCCTGGCTAAAGAAGCAGGCTTGCAGGATGGTGATTTTCTCTTAGACGGCCTGGTTATGACTATTGCAGCTGAACCAGATGCCTGCCAGAAAACTTTGCATACTCTGCAGCTTTATCGTGAAAAATATGGCTATCCAGCTACCATGGGCTTAAGCAATATTTCCTTTGGCATGCCAAACAGGCCGCTGATAAACAGTACCTTCTTTGCTATGTGCTTAGCTGCAGGTCTTGATGCTCCTATCATGAATCCTTATGATGAATCCATGCAAAATGCCCTTAATGCCAGCATGGCTCTTTTAGGCAAGGATCCTAATGGCCGTGCTTACAGCACTAATCCTGCCTATCTGGCAGTACCAAAAAAGGCTGCTGTTGCTAAACACGTAGAGCTTTCACCTTTAGAAGCACTGAAAGCCGGCGTTATTGAAGGTGACACTGACTCTATGCCGCAGCTGGTAGAAGCTGCCTTAGCCTCTGGTTTAGAGCCAAATGAAATTACCGAAAAAGCATTAACAGCTGCTATGAATGAAATTGGTGTAGACTTTGGTGCAGGACGTGTTTTCCTGCCACAGGTACTTCTTTCTGCAGAAGCTATGCGCTCAGCCTTTAATACCTTAAAAGAGAAGTTCCCTGCCAGCAATGACATGACTAAGGGCACTGTTGTATTAGCCACTGTTAAGGGTGATGTTCATGACCTGGGTAAAAATATCGTGGGAGCACTTTTAGAAAATAGTGGCTTTAATCTTATTGACCTGGGTAAGGATGTACCAGCAGAGGATATTGTAGCAGCTGCTAAAGATAATAAAGCAGCTATTGTAGGTCTCTGCGCTCTTATGACCACTACTATGACTGAGATTGATGAGGTCATTGCCCAGCTGAAAGCACAGAATATTGATGCTAAGGTTATGGTTGGTGGTGCAGCCCTCACCCAGGAATATGCTGATGAAGCTGGTGCTGATTACTATGCTTCTGACGGTGTAGTTGCCCTTAACATTGCCAATGAAATTATTGGGCAATAAGTAAAAGAACAAAAGCTTATGTGAGATCATTTTTCTAAATGTTTCACGTGAAACAATACGAAATTAAAAAATCATATTGCGTGCCAAAAAAATTATCAATTTAGATTTCCACAATAAAAAATCCTTGCTGCAGCATTATACCCACAGCAAGGATTATGTTTCACGTGAAACAATATCAGATTAAAAGTTCAGCTAAACGCAAAAATTCAGGATTTAATGGTTTTTTATTGTTAATAGCGTCATGGAGATCAATAGCTACTACTTTGCCTTTATCAAAGCCAAATACCACATTGGACTGGCCAGCTAATACTGCCAGTGCAGCCTTTTCACCTAACTGGCTGGCTTTAACACGGTCAATGACAGATGGAGAACCACCGCGCTGAATGTGTCCCAATACTGAAACTCTCACATCCATCTGGGTTTTCTCCTCAATATATTTACCAATATCCACAGAGCTGCCTACGCCCTCAGCTACCACCACCAGAGAATAGCGTCTGCCAGCTTCATAGGACTTCATCAGGCCTTCACAAATCTTATCCAGATTATATTCCTTCTCAGGAATCAGTACAAACTCAGCACCACCAGCAATGCCTGCCAGCATAGCCAGCCAGCCGCAATGACGCCCCATAACCTCTACTACAGCAATACGGCTATGGGCAGAAGCAGTATCCCGGAGCTTATTAATAGCATCTATAATAGTATTGGCTGCAGTATCAGAGCCAATGGTATAATCAGTGCCCCATACATCATTATCAATAGTACCAGGGAGACCAACAATAGGCACACCAGTCTCATCGCTGAACTTGCTGGCACCACGCATACTGCCGTCACCGCCAATGATAACCAGTCCCTCAATACCACGCTTCTTCATATTTTCAAAAGCCTGCTGCCGCCCCTCAGGAGTCATAAAACGCTTGCAGCGGGCAGTTCCCAGAATAGTACCACCCCGCTGGATAATATCAGCTACACTGCGGGAGCTCATTTCTTCCATCTCTTCATCCAGAAGGCCTCTGTAGCCATTATAAATACCCCAAACCTTAGCCCCCTCATAAAGAGCAGTACGAACCACTGCACGGGTTGCTGCATTCATACCAGGGCTGTCGCCACCACTTGTTAATACACCAATACTTTTTATCATAATTAAACCTCCCCTTTTGGGTTGACAAATATTATTTTTAATGATAGATTTGATTTATCTTTGTAGTACTAATTACACTATATTTGCATATTATTATATAGCATTTTTGC
>JAFPCE010000139.1 GCA_017390245.1 Selenomonadaceae bacterium | reverse complement strand
TATCTATACCTGCTGCTATCACATCAGCCTGCCCATCAAGCATAGCCTGTAACAGCTTCTTGGATTCAATAATGGCTGTCATCACATTTTGCCAATCCATGGTGCTAACAGCATTGTAGTATTCCTTAGCTACCTCTCTGTTGGGTATAAAAACCTCTTCCCTATCTGCATCATAAGTCAGATACCCCAGATGTATTAGTAAGGTCAGCACATCGTCTCTGCCATGAAATGTGGTCATGTCATTGACGAAGGTATTGATATTTATCTGGACAGCTCCCCCTGCCATCATGGTAACAACGGCGTCCTTTAGCCCATCAAAATTCATCTGTATATATGCCTTCAAGGCTTCATAAGTTTCAGTTTGATTCCAGTAGGTATCGAACCGCCTGCGCAGCATAGCTTCTGAAACCGCTTTTGGATTGTATATAGAGTATCCTGGCTGATCCAGCTCCCCAGCTAATTCGTAGCCATCATACCATGCCTTAGTTTCAGTAAAATCCATGCGATACTCCCTGCAAAGCTCCTGCACCTCTGCCTCTGTAAAACCAAAGAAAGGCGCCAGCTCACCTGGATTAGTCATGGAGTACTCAGTGAACATATTGAGGGCTGAATGAGTGCCGTACTTCTTGATAGGTAATATACCTGTCATATATACCAGCCCCACATATTCTTGATCCTTTAGCCATGCCCGCAGAAAATCCAGATATTTATCCTGGGCTTCTTTGTCCTCACGATACTCCCGGAATATGCAATCCCATTCATCAATTAGGATAATAAACGCTGTCTTACCATACCTGTAAACTGTCTCCATAACCTTGACTACGTTATCTTTATCCCTATATGGCAAATCAGGATATTCCTCCAGACAATCATCAATAATATCCCTTTGCAAGCTCTGCAGCATATCCCCAATATCTTTGGCAAAGGATAATGCCACCTGCATATTTATCCTGATAACATTATGCTTGTTGAGATGCTCTGGGTATGATGCCGCCTTTGTTATCTTCCTCCCAGCAAAAAACTCCCGTGAGTCACAGCCCCGGCTATAATATGCAGCCAGCATATTCATGGCCATGGTCTTGCCAAAACGCCGTGGACGGCTGACGCACATACACTTCTGCTTAGTGCGGATTTTTTTGTTCACTACATCTATCAGCGGAGTTTTATCCACGTAGATTTCTGAATTCACATCTTCAAAAAACAATACATTCCCAGGATTCAAAAAGCTGCCCATATCATCACCTCCAATTACATATTTTTTATCTATATTATATAAATAAAATTTATGTTCTGCAATATGTTAACCAAAATATCCAAACAAAAATCCCCTGATATGGGCAGCATTGTACCAAAATCAGAGGATAAAAACCTTAAAGAATATTAATAAGCAAAAAGACCTGGCCAGGTTCCCCCAACCAGGCCTCATCAGCGTTATACCGTAATATCAATCAATACGAGCAATAGACGCGCTGCCATCCATCTGTGCCAATAGGTGCATCTGGATACTCTTTCTTGTTGATACCACCAGGACCAAATTTTATATTCATCCCAGGCAAATCCTTCAAATCGCCACCCCCCTGTCTATCTCCTTCACCACATCAGTGAGTCCACCAGCTGTCTTCTCCAGCTCTTCCTCTGTTAATGCTCTCTTCTCTAACTCTGCCATGATAAACATCTCCTTTTCTTGTTATAAAATACACTTGTTAAATGCTTCTTGTATCTTATACGCAAAGAAGCGGAAAATATTACATGACTTTTTAAAATATTTTATTTTTCATAAAACCCCACTAGCTCCATACTGCATAACAACCCAGATTCCTTCGCCTCCAGGGACAAAGACTGCACATGAAGCAACCGGGAACAAGATGGCAAAGCCACCAGGAAATCCTGCATGGCAAAATAATCCCCCTGCAGCTTCAGCGACACCGGCAGCTCCCCCAGGCCAGACGGCAGACCTTCAGTCTTACCACCAGAGCCTCCACTATCCACAGCCTTGGGTGCAAACTCCACCATAGCCACATTATGCTCATCACACTGCTTCTGCAGCACCTCCATGAGCCTGCCAGCCTCAGGACCATCTGGCAGCAGCCCCTGCACCTTCTTCAGACGATGCTCCACCTCCAGGCGGTACATATCCATATCTGGATGATCCTGCTGCAGCTGCTTCAACTCTGTATTTCTCTGGTGCAGCTCCTGCAAATGCCCCTTGTTATTCTCCAGCGTTCCCAACCACTGTGGCACAAAACAAGCCCCTGCCCCTAGACATATCAGCGACAGCCCCAGTACACAGCAAAACATACGCCACTTTAATCTTGCTTCTTCCATGACATACTCCTTACAGCCTGCCATGCACCCGGAAGGAAATAGTCCCATCCCTGTCCATATCAGCATTCAGTGACAATTCAGTCCTGCCAAAGACAGGATTATCCTTGTTAATGATATTTATCATCCTGGTAAGGCTGCTATTATCCAGTGCTTTGCCCTGCAATACCACATTCCTGTCTCTGTCCACAGAAAATCCCGTCAGCCACACACCATTGTTCATAGCCTCACTCAGGCTCGGCATAATGCTACCCAGCTTTCTCTGCTCCTGATTTGCCACATTTCCCATTTTGCTTTCCTTCCTCTCCACTATAGCAATCGTATCACTTAATTCCCTTTGAGCAATATTTACATCCTGCAGCAGCTGCAGCTGGTGCTGTTCCCCTGCCAGCTCCTTGTCCATGGCATGAGCCTCCATACCCAGCATCCCCATAACAGAAGCTGCCAGCAGCAAATCCACACATACAACAGCTACACTGCAGCGCCACCAGTTCCACTTCACCAGAAAATCTGGAATCACAGGATGATAAATACACTTCCGGAAAAGACCGTACTGAGCGATACACAAAGCTATTTTCTCCTCAAAGCAAGGTGCCTTCTCCTCATACTCAATATCCTCATCTATCCTGTCTATCTCCCTGGCCTCTTCAGCCCCAATCTGCACAAACCCCTGCACTGGTACATCCTGCCAGTAGTCCAGCAGCTGCTGATACTGGCCCTCTGTCAGCACACCAATTTTCACTGCTGCCCCAGTATTATGGTATTGAAATTTATACTTGCCCTCCAGCTGCCATGACTCCACCTCTAACTGGCAGGCCTTTTTCAGCTCCTTCGGCTTCAGCTGAGGGAAGCTCTTCTCAATAACTGCACCATCCATAGTCCCTGCGAAAACAGCTATATCCTCTCCATGCTGTGCCAATATATAGCTGACAGTCTTGACCAGCCAGTCCGCCTCTCCTGCTGGTATCTCGTGACTTCCCAACAGTTTCAGGTCCACCTCACCATTCTCATCCATCTCCACCAGAGACACCGCCAGGCGGTCTTCATGCACAAACAGCCCCAGAGACTTCCGCTGCTTCTTGTGGAAAATATTCTTTATACCTTTTGCAAAACCCATATTCTTAATATTCTTTACTTTATCCCATACTTGCAAAAACAAGTCTGTCACCCTCCTCATTTAACGTGAAACACCAGGCCAGGTGAAAATCATAGTCCCCCAATGGTGAATAAGTTATTACGTTAAAAATAATCTTTTCTCCATCACGCTGATCCTCCAGCTGATAGTTCATGCCATAGCGTGTCCCCTTTACTGCAGTATTCAGCAGCTCCAGACGCCCCTGTTCTGCTAACACTTCCTCAACCTGCTTTTTATGCTGGGCCAGCAGCTCCTCTGCCAGGTACTCTGTATGAAAAGCAGCATCCTTCACTATGACATTTTCCTGTACCTGCCCCTGCAGCATAAACAAAATCCCAGCCATGCTTATCATTGCTGACATCATGCATAGAGCCAGCACCAGAGCATTGCCAGACTCTCCTATTAGAAAGTCTTGCCCAATATACTTCTTCATCCTGCAGCCTCCTCTGGAATATGAACCTGCATGCTTGCCTGCTGCTCCTGCCTGTATTTCAAATAGCAGGGGATGCTGTATAACACAGTGTCAATTTCATACTCCTGGCTTGTCAGCAGATTCCGCACTCCCAGTACAACCCGCACCTTATAAGGATTCATTTTATCCATAGAACAGCGGTATACTCTCATAGGCACCCAGTCAGTATCTCCATAGAGAGGCTGGCTGTTGCGCATCAGCTTCAGGTTGCCATTATCCTCCTGCACATACCGATACTCAACCCACTTGTCTGCACCGCCTACACTCTGGCAGGAAACCCGCAGGCTGTTGGAGGTCACAATAAGCTCCTCCCCATATCTGACATCATAAGCCATACCATCTATAGGAATCCTTATCTGCTGCACCAGCTCCCAGCCACTGAAAATAGTAGCATAGCTATGGACAAAAAAGTTGAAAATCCCCAGCATGGCCAGGCAAAGTATCAGCTCCACCGGCAGGGCCAGCATAACCTCCAGCAGTGAAAAGCCTCCTTCAGAAGACCTTTCCTGCTCTGACTCAAATATCCCCATAAACGCACCTTTTCAACAACACCTCATCCATTCCCGTACCTGTTACTGAAACTGTATATAGATAACTGCCTGGCTCGCTGCCTTTTTCCTGAGAGCTTTTGATATGAAAATGATAGCCATTGCGCTCCTCATCCTGCTCCCCCAGCAGCTTCACTTCATCCATACACAGATTGTCCATCCTTTCCTTTGCCAGAAACTCAGCTGTCACATGCAGCTGCATCTGCCTGGATGCCTTTATATTGGTATATGCTGTCTGCAAAATAGCCACCAGCACTGCGATTAACACCATGGCCATAATACTGTTTAACAGCAATATGCCATCTTCATTTTCCTTATAATATTTCTTCATCATCTCGCCACAACATCATCCTCACTATCTTTACGGCCTTGTATTGGAAATCCTAACTCGGCCCACCCGGTCAATGATTATGTACCGCCTATAGTCACCCTTTTTAACTGTAATAGTCCCAGCAGTAGAACCGCCGTTGCGATAAAACATTACTGGCGACCTGTTCATATAAATGTCCATGCCCTTGGGTATCCATTGCTGCTTATATACCTTGGTGGCCTTTGAGATTAAATAATAGTCAGCATTAGACTTTTCCGGACCTAAACGGATTCTGGGAGCTTCTGTACGGCTTAAGGACACAGACTGCTTATCGTAGAAATAACTATAGCTTTTGCTTTGTATATAGCGAATATCTCCTACCATCTGCAAAATCTCTTTATCCACGGCAAACCTGTCCAAATCCGCTATTTTAGGCACTGCAGCTGTTAAAAGCAGTCCTGCCACTGCCATCACTATCATTGCTTCTAGAAAACTAAAACCCCTTTCCTCCACTGTGATATCCATCAGATGCTTACGGCAACACCTGATTACCATAGATATTGCAGCAAGCTTATGTATTTTTGAAAAAGCTCTGTGCCATACATAAAGCTTACGACAGCCCCCAGTGCCAGAAATGGTCCAAATGGAAGCTTCACTCCCATGCAGGGCTTGCGCCTGTACACCAGGTATATCATGTAACATAACGCCACGCCTCCTCCCGCCATAAATGCCACCATTAAGGCTGCTACAGCCTGCTGCCAGCACAACCATATCCCTATGGCGAAGCCATATTTCACATCCCCTGCACCTAGACCACCCCTGCTAATGAACTGCAACAATAGCAGGCTGCCGCCCAGTGTCAGGCTACCAGCAACAACAGACAGAATATAATCTATATTGCCAATGCTTAAAACCACTCCAGCAAACACTCCCACATAAAATAGTGGATAAAGCAACCGGTTAAACAGATACATATACCTGAAATCTATAAAAGCTGCTGGCCAAAGCAAAAAGTTAAATATTAGCAGCAATATGGCATTTTCATAATCTGGCAAAAGCAGCAATTCTGCCACGCTAGATAAAACCAGCAGCCATTTAATTTCCCCCTTATGCTCAGCTAAAAGACCATCTATCATCTGAGCCTTAGCCTGTCCATGCAGTCCATTTGCTTCGTATTCCATCATCATTAGGTTGATTTTTGTCATGCTATAGCCTTTCTGTCATTTCAGGTAGCAGCAGCGCCTCGTTTTTCTTCTTTCTTAGTAAAATCCCCTAAATTATGGCCCTGGCACTGGGCTTCACCAGTACTGGAAATGGTATATTCCGTTGCGGTAACAGCCATGGTATCACCTGAGCCTAAGATACAGTCACCAGCTGGTGGAGCAATCACATCTGCGTTATTGATATAGTCATTTAAATCAGTTGTAATATTTGCTGGCAACGTGCCGTTTTGCATGTGATACATAGCAATAGCCGTATCAATGGTCTGCAGATCCGCCTGAATCTTTGCTGTATTAGCCATTGCCATGGCGTTCGTATATCTAGGAACTGCCATAGTGACAATTACACCCACAATGCCAATGTAAACTATTAACTCCAGAATCGAAAATCCGCTTTCCCCGCCCAGTACAAGCTTTTTCAGCCACTGTAATTCATCTGATATCCCTTCAGATACCTTCATATTTCTTACCATTATTACTACCTCCCTTGTGCAATAAACCTTCTCTTTTAAAGATACTACCTTAAAACATCAGCATTAAATCCAGGATTGGCATGATTGTACTCATTACCAGAAACCCCACTACACAGCCTAAAACAATAACTGCTGCAGGCTCTGCCATAATCTGGATTTTTTTGTTTATACTATCCACCGCCATAGCACATACCTTACCTGCCTGATTCAGCATCACTGCCAGTTCCCCCGCCTCCTCTCCCGCCCGGACCATGCGGCTGACATGGTCGTCAAACAGATTGGTCTTCGATACACACTGGCTGAGACTGTACCCCTGCTGCAACCCCTGGGATAAGTATCTGTACTGCTCCTTCACATATTCATTAGAGCTTATTTCCTGCAGCATTTCCACACCTTGCTGCACCGTTATGCCACATTGCACCGTCAATCCCAGTGTGTTAAAAAATATAGCATTATCACTTAATCGCAGTAATCTGCCTAAAACTGGCAAATGTAATAAATATTTATCCACCCTGCAGCCAATTTCTTTTTTCTGACAGGCAGTATAACCTAGCAAAGCCATGATAAAAGCTGCTATGCAGCCGGCAACGCCGTAATTCTGTATCATACGGCTTCCCTCTATAAGCAGTCTTGTAGTCCATGGCAATTCACCTTGAAAAGCTGCAAATACAGATACCAGAACAGGAATAATACTCTTCAGCAGAAACATTACTAAGAACACACTCATACCAGCCAGAAATACTGGATATGCCAGTGCCAATTGCAATTTGCTTCTCGCCTGGTATTTTTCTCCTAAAATCATGGCAAGCTTTTCAAAAACCTGTCCCAGGCTGCCGCTATTTTCTCCTACCCCTACCATGGTAATCATAAAATTAGAAAATGCTCCATCTGTCATATTCATGGCAGCTGCCAGAGAATATCCTCTTTCCAGGCTTCCAGATATCTGCTCCATGATACGCCTCTGCCTGCCCTTGGTTTCATACAGCATGATGTGAATAGCTTCATTTACCGGTACACCAGCATTTAACAATACCGCCATCTGCTGGCATAGCATTATCTGCTTTTTAAGTGGCAGTTCACTGCTTCCCAGAAACAATTTCCTGCTGCTATCATCATTTACACTGATGGGTATCAGGTTTTCCGACTTAAGCTCTTCTAAGGCCTCCTGCAAAATTTCTGCCTGTATTTTCCCCTTTTTCCTGATACCGCTGAAATCCACTGCTTCATAGCTATAAACCTTCATATTACCTATATTTTCACCTCTGCTTACTCACAGGCACAATATATAGCAGGCGTATGTGGCCTCAATATCTCTCTTTCCTTGATGCTTTCTAATCCCATTTCCATAGTCTGCATACCTTCATGCCTGCCAGCCTGCATGATATTCACCAGCTGCTCAAATTTACCGGACCTGATGAGGTTCTTTACCGCATTGGTGCCTTTAATAGTTTCAACTGCACAAACTCTGTTGCCTCCGCGTCTGGTCACAAGCTGCTGGGTTTGTATTCCCACCAGTACGGAAGCCAGCAGGGATTTAACCATGTTTTGCTTTTCCGATGGATACATGCTGATAATGCGTTCCACTGCCTCTATAACACTACCTGCATGCATAGTGGCAATGACAAAATGTCCTGAAGCTGCTGCATTGAGCACAGCCTCTACAGTCTGGCTGTCCCGCATCTCTGACACCATAATCACATCTGGTGATTCCCTCATGGCATGCTCTACCCCTTCAGCATAGGTGAGGAAATCCTGTCCATACTCCAGCTGGCTGATAAGGGAACAGCCCTTGTCATAGATAAATTCAATAGGATCCTCCAGTGTCAGGATATGAAGTGTATCGGTCTCGTTCAAGCGCTCCAGCAAGGCAGCTACCGTAGTGGTCTTGCCAGAACCTGTAGCACCTGTTACCAAAAGCAGCCCGCTTCTGCAGCCAGCATATTGTTCAATCTTACCAGCCTGCCCCAGACTCTCCATCTGAGGGATTTTCCGTGGCAGAACCCGCATGGCAAAAGCCACCTTGGCACGTTTATAATAGACGTGAATGCGATAGCGGAAATGGTTAAATTCCCAGGCTATATTTAAAGCCTTTTCTGCAATAAATTTTTCCATATCAGCTTCTGTTACAAACCTCTGGAAAATTTTAAAAATATCTTCTGCTGTTGGAATAAATTCCCGCAAAGGCGACAGACATCCACATCTGCGCCAGTATACGGGCTCTCCCTCTGCAATGTGTATATCTGAGATACCAACCTCAGCAGCACACATTACAATTCTTTCAAAATCGATTTTACCTAACCCCATTTTTTAGCCCCCTAATCACCATAATTTATAGTCATGATACTTTTCAGATCTGTTAGTCCCTCCTTAGCTTTGCCGATGGCATCCTCCTTCATAGGTATCATGCCCTCAGTTATAGCCAGTTGTTCCAATTCCTCCAGGCTTTTCCCCTGACTGATGGCATTAGATAAATTTGCGTTCACGACCAATACTTCGTGCACAGCCACCCTGCCTGCATAGCCTGTCCCTTTACATTTATCACAGCCCTCTGGCAGATAAAATACCCTATCTGGTTCATATTTTTCCCCTAAAAATTTTGCTTCCATAGAGTCTGCTTTCACTTTGTATGCCTGCCGGCAATAGGGACACAATCTTTTCACCAGACGCTGGCTTACCACCACAGACAGAGCCACCGCTAAAAGATATCCAGGTATGCCCATATCCATCAGCCGGAAAATAGTTTTTACTGCTCCTGCAGTATGCAAAGTAGAAAAAACCATGCGGCCTGTCAGCGCTGCAGTTATCATCATTTCTGCTGTATCACGGCTTCTTATCTCCCCGACTCCCAGACAATCAAAATCCTGTCTTAATACCGCCTTTAAAGCTGCCTCGAAGGTCAGATTAATTTTTTCATTTACCTGAATCTGATTAACTCCCAGCAATTTATATTCCACAGGATCCTCTATGGAAATTAAATTGCGCTCACTATGATTGAGCTTTTGCATAATGGCATACATCAGAGTTGTCTTCCCCGAATTAACAGGACCGGTGATTAGTAAAGCGCCATTGGCCTTTTGGCACTGTGCTAACAATATGGCTTTATTATTTTCTGTTAAATCCAGCTGTTCCAGATTCTTCAAGCTTTGCTGATTATTCAGGATACGCATGACGATTTTCTCCCCGTAAATTACAGGTACTATTGATACACGCATATCCAAATCCTTGCCTTCCTGCCAGAAGGTAAATCTTCCATCCTGAGGCAGCCTGGTTTCAGCAATATCCATTCTGCACAGGATTTTCACTCTGGACACCAGATTGCGATACAGCTCTGCTGGTATTATCTGAAAAGCATCTCTCAGCTCACCATCTAACCGCAGCCTTATACGTGCTCCTGTGGCCATAGGTTCAATGTGAATATCACTGGCATTGGCAGCACTGGCAGTTGCAATGACATAATTAATAAGTTCTGCCAATGGCGTCCTGTCATTTTGCATAGCTGTTGCTTCTTCATGGACCACACCACTTTCTGCAACAGAAATATTTCTTGCAACTCTTGCCAGCAGCCTTGAAAATTCTTTATCCATTTTCTTCCCCCTTTCATAATTTTGACTATAGCTTAGCATATAAAAACCCTTTTGTGGGGCACCATGAAACTAATTGGCGCCGTGTTCGGTTTATAGCTTAATTTTTTAAAGTGATTTATTTTAACCTGGCTTTAATGTGCTTTGTATAATTTTCTAATATTTATGCAATATGCTATAATTATCTTAGCAGTATATATTTTTCTAACGGAGGGATGTTTTATGTTTTCTTTCAAGCGTGTCCTTGGTTTATTCCTGGTGGCGCTGATGGGTTTTTCTATTGGTGCTAGTGCTTTGAATGTGTGCTCTGCCAGTGCTTATCGTGACCGGCAGCGATATCAGCATGATTCTGGCCGCCAGGCAGAGCCTCATAACAGTGACCTGGATGAGGAGGATTATGAGGACTATGATGATGAGGAAGAGTATTACGATGATCACATGAATGATGATGATTATTAATAATTATTAATTTATGTTGATATTTTTCCTGTTTTGGTGTATTGTAGGCCATGTTGTTATTGCTGCCTGTGCTGGGCAGCCTGGGATATGAATTTTGAAATCCAAACAGATTTTAAGTTTTTTGCTTATTTTGTGTTTTGAAGGGCTGTTTGTTCTTTTTAACGCATTGATATTTCCTAATGTGTTTCTAATATTCTTAACAGATTCTTTTAAGCTTGACCCTGTATAGTATGGATATGGTTAGGGCGATACGGTCCTGCCTGCTTGTTTAAAAGGAGATGTTATTATGTGGAATATGAAGAAGCTGACTGGTATGGCTATGGCTCTGGTGCTGGGACTTTCCCTGAGCGCTGGTATTGCGGCTGCTGAGCCTAGCGGGCCTGATCCTAACGACAGGCCACAGTATACTGATAACGAGCCTGGATGGCACCATTATTGGAATGGCCACCGGAAGCACAGAAAGGCCCCTCGGCATTTCCGTGAGCATCGTTATGACGACTGCGATTACTGCCGCGAGTATCGCAGCTACTAAATTTTGGCATATTCAGGATTCTTCTTAGCAGTATTCATTCCCAATTCCTGCTATCTGTCTTTATTCCATGTTGACAGTTACCTCTTTTTTCCTGATATGTATATCTTTTTAATTGGCAGCATCCCCGTATGCTGCCATTTTTTTGCAAAAAAATGAAAATTTATCTATTCCCACCCACCACCCTCAATTTCTTGTAATATTTTCTCTGTTTCTGCGTATAAAGATTACAGAAGTAATTAACTTTTTCAAAAAAAGGAGATGCGTATTATGACTATTGAAGAGAAGATTATCCAGGCGCTGGAAAATGGCGAGGTGACTATTGAGGAGCTGCAGGCGGCAGCTGAGGGCAAGGGCCCTATTCCAGATTTTCTGCTGGATGGCATTGACGGTGGTCTTGGTGTCTACACAAGTGTTCTTGAACTTATAAGTTCTGTGGTAAAAACTCAAAATGATACGGTTAAGAGTATGGGACAATAGTAAATCTAAATGTGAGCTCAAAGCTCATTGGTGATAGCGAAAAAGTGAGCCACTTTCTGTAGTGTAATTAATTTTGTGTATGCTCGGTAATGTTATAGCTTCACCAAGGGCAAATCCCCTGGAGGTTATACCTTCAGGGGATATTTTCTTTACCAAATTTTCTTATTATAAAATATTATCTCTTTGTAATCACACAGTTTTTATATTATAATATAAAAAGGTGATGATACATGGTTAAAAGAGAGTTATATTTGCAAAAACTCATAGATTTTCAAAACCAGCCATTAATAAAGGTTATGGCTGGTATGCGCCGCTCTGGCAAGTCTACCCTGCTGGCTATGTTCAAAGAGCATTTATTGTCCCATGGCATTAGCCCAGAAGCTATCATACAGCTGAATTTTGAGCTGATGCTGTTAGATCCGGTAGAAGATTACCGCCAGCTGTATCAACTGATAAAAAGGAAAATGCAAGGCAAAGGCCATGTGTACCTGCTTTTGGATGAGATTCAGCTGGTACAGGGCTGGGAAAAGGCTGTGAACTCCCTGTTTGCAGAGGGACAGGCAGATATTTATCTGACAGGTTCTAATGCTAGACTGCTATCTTCGGAGATATCTACACTTTTATCTGGGCGCTATGTGGAGATTCACGTTATGCCACTATCCTTCAGGGAATATCTGGATTTCCTGCCTCAGCAGCAGTCGCAGCTAGAAGCAGCCTTTCAGCAGTATCTGCAATATGGTGGTATGCCTATCATACCAAACCTGCCACAAAAGAATGAAGTGATAGAGTCTGTGCTGGCAGGTATCTATGATACAGTGCTGATGAAGGATGTTGTCCAGCGCAATGCTCTGCGGGATGCTTCTCTGCTGGAAAATGTTGTGCGATTTCTGGCAGATAATGCAGGCAATCCTGTGTCTACCAGCAAGCTCAGCGGTTATCTTACCAGCAAGGGACGCAAGACCACAGCTGCTACCATTGACAGCTATCTGAAGATGCTGACTAATGCCTTTATTTTTTACCGTGCCCCTAGATACGATATCAAAGGCAAGCTTTATCTGAAGACCCAGGAAAAATATTACATAGTGGATAATGGCATACGCAATGCGCTGCTGGGATTCCGGGGCGGAGATTATGGTCATGTACTGGAAAATATTGTGTATATGGAGCTGCTGCGCCGGGGCTACCAGGTGGGTGTAGGCAAGCTGGGCACACTGGAGGTTGACTTTGTGGCTGTCAAGGCTGAGGAAAAGGTGTATTACCAGGTGGCTGCCTCTGTCACTGATGAGACCATCCTGCAGCGGGAACTGGCACCTTTGCAGAAAATACCAGATCAGTATGAAAAGGTTCTGCTGACTATGGACCGGAGCTATATCAAGGATTATGACGGCATCAAGAATGTTAATATCATTGATTTTCTCCTGAAGGATTATTAGCTTCCCTGGTTTGATTGTAGTTTTGCCTGGCAGCAGCTAAAGTACAAATCCCCTGGAGGTTATGCCTTCAGGGGATTTTTTTGCAAAAAAACAAGGCCAGTAATGGCCTTGCTGAATATAAGGGTTCATTTGTTAAAGGTGCACTTTGTGTGCTGTATCAGCCTGCGATTCTCATGCTCTTGGCGGGAGCAATGAGCTGCTTAACGAAATGCTCAGTTAAGTGCAGTTCGATATGGTAGATTTCTTCGGTTTTCTCGCCTTTGCCAAGGACGATGTTGGCAATGCGATAATCAGACATGGAAAGGATGCTGTATGCACCGTTTCTGTCCGCTGCAGCTACCAAGGTATTGGTCTGTTTGTCTACCAAGAGGATGCGGTCTGCGCCCACACCCTGGCGGTAGCTGGCGATTTTGGCTAAGCCCATCTGCTCGATGGTGATGTTTGCGGTGTCGATGACGATGTATTCTACGTTGTTGAGTTCAAAGATATCTGCCTTTAACATTTTAAATCCCCCTTATATGTATGCCCTTATGGGTTGTTAGCTTCATTTGATGGTTTTATTATAGCAGGCATTATTTTCATAAAATAGCGAAAAAATGCTGTTTTTATTGCAAAAAGTGCTATAATGGGTTTTAGAGAAAAATACTGCCTTTTGTAGTATTTTTCTGAAAATAAAATATTATGGGGATGCATGCTCCCGCCACCCACCCTTTTATGGTTAATATTTTATTTTCAGAAAAGAATATAAATATATATGGCATGCTCCCGCCACATTTTATGTGTATACTTTATTTTTAAAAAATATAAATATATATATGGCATACTCCCGCTGCCTTTTATGGGTATTCTTTATTTTCTGAATGAAGCAGGTATGCTTATGCCAGAATTTTACTTTAGATGGATTTGGCGTGCTTTTGCTATTATTTTACTGAAGGAGGGATTGCTATGGATGCTGGTGTTTATGAGAAGAAGGGGTATCTGCGGCAGCGGTTCAGGATATTTCATCTGCAGGACAGGGCCATGAAGCCTGTGGCCTTTCATTATCATGATTTTCATAAGATTATCATGTTTTTAGATGGTGAGGCTTCTTATATCATTGAGGGTAAGACCTATCCTCTGAAGGCCAGGGATATTCTCTTTGTCAGTGCTGGGGAGATTCACCGGCCAGTGACTACTCCTGGCAAGAGCTACGAGCGTATCGTTATCTATGTATCACCGGATTTTCTATCTGACCTGGGCCAGAGCCGCTATGACCTGGCTAGCTGCTTTGCCATGGCCCGGCAGAGCTCTAGTGTCATGCATGCTCCTCCTGGCAAGAGCCATGACCTGCTGTTTCACATGAACAAGCTGGAGCAGGTGGCCCATCAGGATGGCTATGCCAATGAGCTTTATACGGAGATTCTCTTTGCTGAGTTTATGATACTTTTGAACCGCTCCCTTATGGATAATGAGCTGCAGGAGCTGCAGTCTGTGACCTATGACAGCAAGATTCAGGAGCTGCTGGTGTATATCAATGAGCATCTGACGGAGGAGCTTAGCGTGGACAAATTAGCTGAGGCTGGTGCTCTCAGCCGTTACTATCTCATGCACAAGTTCAAGGCTATGACTGGCTACAGCATCCACCAGTATGTTACCAGCAAGCGGCTGATGCTGGCCAAGAGCCTGCTGGCCTCTACAGATGATCCTATTGCTGATGTGGCTTTCCAGTGCGGGTTTAATGACTATTCCTCCTTTTCCAGAGAATTTAAAAAAGCCTTCTCCCTGACCCCTAAGGGCTACAGAAAAGGCCTATAATATCCTTGCAAAAATAAAATGAATGCCATATACTACAAACAAAGGAAGGCACACTGCAACAATCAGCTGCCCCTGTTAAAACGAGTAAGAAAACCGCCTAACTAGTCGGGAAAACTGCAGGAGGTTTTTCTTATGCCTTGATGTCTACGATGATCAGTAATAACGTCACTAACGCAAACAAAAAATCATGTATAGTCATGGGCAATCTATTCCCACCCACCGCCCAATATCACTGCCGTTAGGTGTTTTTTATGGCGTTGCCAACTGGGTTTGTCTTGCCCCGATACTTGGAGGGCTGGATTTTCTGCGAAAATCCAGCCAAATCCCCGCCGCCATCAATACTTAAACAATATTTTCTAATAAAAAAGATGCCCGCAGGCATCTTTTTTTATTGGTATCATATTCTATAAATTTTTGACTTTTTAAATTATTTAGCCATCAGAGCTGCCAGCTTATTGGCGAAGTCTGCTGGATTTTCTGGCATAATACCTTCGATGAGCAATGCCTGGCTGTAGAGAAGCTCGCAATAGTCCTTGAACTCTGGAGTGTCCTTACCCTTGGTATGGAGCTCCTGGAGTCTGTTGAACAGGGCATGCTTTGGATTCAGCTCCATGATGCGCTTTGCCTTGAACATTGGGTTGTCCATAGCAGCGAAGGTCTGCTCCATGGAGAGGCTTGGGCCGTTAGCGTCTGCTACCAGGCACACAGCGCTGTTCTTCAGGCGGGTACTGATTTTAACCTCTGCTACCTTGTTGTCCAGTGCTTCCTTGATGTCAGTCATGAGGTCGCCATTTTCCTTAGCGATTTCCTCTGCTTCTTTCTTCACTTCCTGGGACTCTGCATCCTCCAGGTCCAGATCGCCACGGCTGATGGACTGGAATTCCTTGTCAGCATAGGTGCGGATAGCCTCAATAGCAAATTCGTCAACAGAATCGGTGAGATACAGTACCTCTAAGCCCTTTTCCTTTAACAGCTCCATCTGAGGCAATGCTTCAATAGCTGCCCTGTCAGCACCAGTTGCATAGTAAATCTTCTTCTGGCTTTCTGGCATGCGCTCAACGTATTCCTTCAGGGAAACGTTCTTGTTCTCCTTGGAGCTGGTAAAGAGTACTAACTCCTTCAGCTTGTTGATAATGTCACCGCCGGTATAAATGCTATTGTAAATGCCAATCTTAATGGACTTGCCGTACTCTGCCCAGAATTTCTCATAGGCCTCACGGTCGTTTCTCAGCTTGCGCTCTAAAGACTTTAAGATAGTCTTTTCCAGGCTCTTGCCGATGGTCTTCAGCTCACGGCTCTGCTGCAAAAGCTCACGGGAGATGTTCAAGGACAAATCTGGAGAATCTACCAGGCCCTTCACAAAGCGGAGATAGTCTGGCAGAAGGTCCTTGCACTTATCCATAATGAATACGTGGCGGGAGTACAGCTGCAGCCCTGGCTCATAATCTGTATGGTACAGGTTAAATGGTGCTTTGGCTGGAATGTACAGGAGATAGGTGTACTCTACGCTGCCCTCAGCCTTATTATGGAATACCTCCATAGGTGCTTCCCACTCATGGAACTGGTTCTTCAGGAATTCGTTGTACTGCTCTTCCTTGATTTCGGATTTGTTCTTGGTCCACAGTGGCTGCATGGAGTTTAAGGTCTTCAGCTCTATCTTTTTAACAGGGTCCTTGCCTTCGATGATTTTGCCTTCATCATCTCTTGGCATTTCTTCCTTTTCAATATTCATTTTGATAGGATAGCGGACGTAGTCAGAGTACTTCTTAATGAGGCTCTCCAAGGTCCAGGCATCAGTGAAGTCGTTTTCTGCCTTGTCGCCGTAGAACTCCTCACCTAAGTGCATGGTAATGGTTGTACCGCGGCTTTCCTTTTCACAATCCTCTAAGGTGTAGGTACCGTCACCAGTGGACTCCCAGCGTACTGCTTCCTGAGTGCCAGCCTTGCGGGTAACGATGGTTACCTTGTCTGCTACCATAAATGCGGAGTAGAAGCCTACACCGAACTGGCCAATCATATCCTTGTCGTTAACGGCAGTACCCTCTTCCTTGGCCTTCTGCAGCTGCTCTAAGAATGCCTTTGTGCCGGACTTGGCGATAGTGCCGATGTTTTCTGCTACCTCTGCCTTGGTCATGCCGATACCGTTATCGGAAATGGTGAGAGTGTGGCTGTCCTTGTCTGGGACTAAGAAGATTTCAAAGTCAGAGTTGCCTTCTAAGATGTCCTGATTCTGCAGGGACTCAAAGTGCAGCTTGTCAATGGCATCTGATGCGTTAGATACCAGCTCCCGCAGGAAGATTTCCTGGTTGGTATAGATGCTGTGAATCATGAGATTTAACAGCTGTTTTGTTTCTGCTTGGAATTCATGTGTTTCCTTTGCCATATTTATTACTCCTTTGAAGCAGGCGGGCTGTATATGGCCCAGCCTATTTAATATTTATGTATGTTAGCACTCCTTAAAGCTGAGTGCTAAGTTCCAAAAGCTATAATACATCAAAAAGTCAAAAAATGCAAGGGATTTCATTCTCCCGGCCTCCCACCCCTGTTAAGCTGCTGCCTGGGCATCTGAAAACACAGTATCCAATATATACTTATATATAAAACAAATTATTTTTCTTTTGCCTGCCCCCGACCACCCACCCCTCTAAGCTTGCTGCTTAACTATACGAAAAATAATTTATTTTCCATGCCTGCCGCCTGCTTATTTATACATACTGCTTAACAAAAAAATACCTGGCCAGGTTTATGCCCAGCCAGGTATATCAGGTATATATCACTTCTTCAAATTTAATATATTTTATTTCTTTTTCTTTGGATTTTTGGCAGCTTCGTCCTTTGCTTTCTGATAAGCGGAGGTTGGCCACTGCTGGAAGGTGGTTAAGGCCAGGTTGAAGATGTTGATGCCTTCCTGGCTCAGTGTTGGATTGTCGATAAGGCCGATGACGAAGTTGCCGCCGTACTCACCACGCATAAATACCTTTACCATCTGGTTTTCTGCTTCTGCTACAGTGTCCAGCTTGCCGTCACCATCGGTGTCTACCTCAATGTTCTTGGCAGTTATGCCTA
>JAFPCE010000138.1 GCA_017390245.1 Selenomonadaceae bacterium | reverse complement strand
TAAGGTGCGCCCCCACTATGCTCACGAGGATGCATACGAGATAAAGGAGGAGATCGTTGTCAAGGAAGAGGAGAACCGTACACCCCTGTTCCAACGTATATTGGACTCACTGCTCGACGGTGGCCGCACTGGTGTTGACGTTGGTCTTGCAATTATCCCCGGTGTGCTCATCATATCTACATTGGTTATGATTCTTACTTTCGGTCCCTCGGCTTCGGGTGAATATACAGGTGCTGCCTACGAGGGTATCAAGTTCTTGCCCTGGGTAGGCGAGAAGCTCGGTCTTGTATTCGAGTGGCTGTTCGGTTTCACCGACCCCCACCTCATCGCATTCCCCATCACTGCACTTGGTGCCGTGGGTGCTGCCCTCAGCCTTATCCCCAACTTCATTGCCTCGGGCTGGATTGACGGTAATGCAATTGCAGTGTTTACAGCCATCGGTATGTGCTGGAGCGGTTATTTGAGCACACACACAGCGATGCTCGACTCGCTGGGATACAGAAACCTCACATCAAAGGCGATACTTGCACACACAATAGGCGGACTTGTGGCTGCTATAATTGCTCACTGGACATACGTACTGTTGTCACTTGTATTCACACTTAGCTAAGAACATAATTTTTAATATTGCAATATGGCTTTTACAGCATTATGATTATCATGCATAAAAACCTATATATACATTGCATTAGGGTTATTATTGTATTTAATTATGCTAATAGGTATAATATGTTCAAGAATTATTACTAATGGTTATTTAGCGTACTAAAAATCACAAGGAGGAATATTTATGGAATTGCATCAGCTGGAATATTTCCGGGCTCTGGCCCATATCAAGCATTTTACCAATACCTCCAAGGCCATTGCTGTATCCCAGCCTGCTCTGAGCCGCTCCATGGCCAAGCTGGAATCTGAGCTGGGAGTAGCACTTTTTGACAGAAAGGACAAGCATCTGGATTTAACCGATGCCGGCAGAAAGTTTTTAGAATATGTGGAAAAGGGCCTGTATCAGATAGAAGCTGGCAAAAAGGCCATTACTGCTACTCATGCCAATACTGGTACTGTGAGACTTGCCTTCATCCAGTCCCTAGGGGGATATTTTGTGCCTCAGCTACTGTCCCAGTTCCGGGAACAATATCCTCAGATTTCCTTCAGCCTCACTCAGGACAATCCCCTTTCCCTAGGTGAGCAGCTTCGGGATGGCAAAACAGACCTCTGCCTCTGCTCTGCTATGGTTTCCGTGGAACGAGTAGGCTGGATGTACCTGTGCTCTGAGGAGCTGTATCTGGTGGTGCACAAAAACCATCCCTTTGCCAGCCGCAAGCAGGTGAATCTCCAGGAAGCTTCCTCGGAGCAGTTTATCGCTTTAGAACCTGCTTATAATCTGCGGATACTGGCTAACCAGTTCTGCGACCTGGCAGGCTTTGCCCCTAATATTATCTTTGAAGGTGCTGATGTATTTTCTGTGGCTGGTCTGGTGCGGGCCCAGCTAGGCATTACCATCTTACCAAAAATTCCTGCTTTGGAGTCACCAGAGCTTGCCTTTGTGCCTATATCCTTCCCAGTGTGCCAGCGCAGTATTGGCATTGCCTGGAATACTACCAGCCCACTGTCTGAATCTGCCTCTGCCTTTCAGAAATTTATCCTAGAAAAATACCAGGATTCCCAGCAGTAAAAAATACAACATTTTCTTGCAATATAAAAGCGCCTCTCTGAGTCATATAGCTTTGATACTATGCTGCTTCTGAGGCGCTGTTTTTTATAAATTTTAATATTTTAGCCAATAATCTGCACTCTGGTAACCTCAAAGGCTTCCTTCAGCGCTGGTATAGCATCCCGCTCAATAAAGGAACGGGCTAAAGGATTGCGGGCTACTATCAGAAGCTTGCTGCCACTTCTGTTAATATTCTCCACCTCGTCAAAGGCACGGTGAAAAATCTCTTCATCTAAAGATGCCTTCAGCTTCCCCAGGGCTTCCCCCAGCTCTGGCTTATCCCTAAGCAGACGCTCCTCCAGGGGAGTCAGCTTCTCTGTAGTTAAATGGGGATTCCCCGTCAAATTCTCTGGCTGATCAACAATCATCCCACTCACACTCCTTTAGTTAGTTATATGAAGAATAATTAATAATAACCCAACATATACCCTGCGACAGAACCTGAAAATATCACAATAACCATTGCCACAATTTAAACCCAATAAATATGGCAATATAAATAACTATAATACGCTCCACTTTGCGCCAGATACGCTTTATGGTGTTCTGCAGCACCCTGTAGGCCATAAATCCAGCGATAGCACCATAATCCAGGCCATTCATATCACAGCCTGACAAATGGCTAATCAAATAATCCAGCACGCTTTTACCTCCCTATGCTAGTAAAACCTTTATTAAGCCTT
>JAFPCE010000137.1 GCA_017390245.1 Selenomonadaceae bacterium | reverse complement strand
TTTTATGAAAAGAAAGGACTGCCAGCGCTTTTTCACTAACAGTCCTTATCTGTAGCATAAGGCTGCATAGCCACAGCCCTGCCTTTATTCAGCTTTAAAATTTTTATTCCTTTATTTTATTAGTACCCATATTTATGGCATAAGGTGCTAATTCCTGCAGCTGCATCACACGGATATCACCGTCTAAATTAGCCATAACCACCTCTGGAATATTGAACTCAGACATTACCTGGCAGCAGCAGCCACATGGTACAAATGGATCCATAGTATCTGCTACAACAGCCACAGCATCAAACTCCAGCTTGCCATCAGCAATAGCCTTGCACACAGCACTGCGCTCAGCGCACATAGACAGAGAAAGAGAAGAATTCTCCACATTGCAGGCACCATAAAGAGTACCATCACTAGTAAGGGCGCAGGCACCTACTTTAACCTTGGAATATGGACTATAGGATTTATAGCGGGCCTCCTTAGCCGTTCTTATCATCGCATCATATACATCCTGATTCATAACTTTCAGCACTCCCTTCATGGCTTTCATAGTACTTTACGCTTAATTTTAATTTATTATTTTCCATTTTTCAACAAAAAATCTATATGTAACTAAAATTTTCTCAAAAAAGAATGCCACCAGATTTCTGGCAGCATTCCCAATTTATTATTCAGATTTCTGTGCCATAATCGCCATGGAGCTTACCTGGTCATTTTCGCTGGTTTTCATGACCATTACTCCCTGGGTATCTCTGCCAATACAGGAAATACCGGAAATCTCTGTGCGGATAATCTTGCCCTCACTGCTGATAAGCATCAGCTCCTGGCCGTCGCACACAACCTTGATACCGATAACCTCACCAGTTTTTTCAGTTACCTTCAGGTTCTTCATGCCCTTGCCACCACGGTGGTAGGTACTGTATTCCTCAACCTTGGTACGCTTGCCAAAGCCGCCGGCAGTAACTGTGAGAATCTCATAATTTTCCTTAATGGTATCCATGCCCACTACTTCATCGCCAGGTCTCAGGGTAATGCCCTTGACACCACGGGCAATACGGCCCATAGAACGAACCTCATCCTCGCTGAAGATGGTAGCATAACCCTTTCTGGTTCCCAGCACGATGTTCTTCTTGCCATTAGTAGACTTAACACCAATCAGCTCATCGTCCTCATCCAGCTTAATAGCAATAACGCCAATCTTGCGGTTAATGTTAAATACAGACAGCTGAACCTTCTTGACAATACCCTTCTTAGTAGCCATAAAGAGGTAACGTTCTGGATTATAATCCTTAACCTGCAGCACTGCACTAATCTTTTCTCCCTCTTCCAGCTTTAAGAGGTTAATCATTGCTGTGCCACGGGTAGTACGGCCAGACTCAGGTATCTCATAAGCCTTCAGATAATGTACCCGGCCACGGCTGGTAAAGAACAGTATAGTATGGTGAGTTGTAGTAATGAGAATATCCTCTACAAAGTCACCTTCCTTGGTAACCATGCCGATGATGCCAGTGCCATTTCTCAGCTGAGTCTTGTAGGTATCAAGCTTCATGCGCTTTATGTAGTTATTATGAGTCATGGTAACTACTACATCTTCATCAGCAATGAGATCCTCAATATCCATTTCTGACATATCATAAGTAATAGTAGTACGGCGCTCATCGCCAAACTTAGCCTTTACCTGCAGCAGCTCTTCCTTGATAATCTGCTTAATCTTGCCTTCATCTGCCAGTACAGACTGTAACCATTCAATCTTCTTTAAGATTTCCTGGTATTCCTCCTCAATCTTTTCACGCTCCAGGCCAGTTAAGCGCTGCAGACGCAAATCAAGAATAGCCTGAGCCTGCTTATCAGTAAGGCCAAAACCAGACATGAGGGCACTGCGGGCAATATCTGCTGTTCTTGACTCTCTGATGGTAGTAATAACAGCATCAATATGATCTAAAGCAATATTCAAGCCCTCTAAAATATGAGCACGGGCCTGTGCCTTTTCCAGCTCATACTTAGTTCTGCGGGTTATTACATCCTCCTGATGCAGGATATAATAGTGAAGAACCTGCTTTAAATTAAGAATGCGTGGCTGATTGTTAACCAGCGCCAGCATGATAACGCCAAAGGTATCCTGCAGCTGGGTATGCTTGTACAGCTGATTTAAAATAATATCTGGATTTACATCCTTGCGCAGCTCTATGACAATGCACATACCCTTGCGGTCAGACTCATCCCGAAGATCAGTAATGCCGTCAATTTCCTTATCACGGGCCAGTTCAGCAATCTTCTCAATCAAACGTGCCTTATTTACCTGATATGGCAGCTCAGTAACCAGAATCCTGTTTTTGCCATTAGCCATTGGCTCAATGTGAGCCTTGGCACGCATCTTTACAGCACCACGTCCCTTGGTATAGGCGTCCCTGATACCATTAGTACCCATAATCAGGCCGCCAGTAGGGAAATCTGGTCCCTTGATAACTGTCATTAATTCCTCAATGGTAGTATCGCTGTTATCCAAAAGCATCAATACACCATCAATAACCTCACCTAGGTTATGAGGAGGAATATTAGTAGCCATGCCTACTGCAATACCAGAAGTACCATTTACCAGAAGCTCAGGGAACTTAGATGGCAGTACTGCAGGCTCCTTTAAGGATTCATCATAGTTAGGGATGAATTCCACTGTATCCTTGTCAATATCCTGCAGCATCAGCTCAGATATTTTTGACATTCTGACCTCTGTATAACGCATTGCTGCAGCAGGGTCACCATCTACAGAACCAAAGTTGCCATGGCCATCTGCCAGCATATAACGCATGGAGAAATCCTGTGCCATGCGGACAATAGCATCATAAACAGAGCTGTCACCATGTGGATGATACTTACCTAAAACTTCGCCGACGATACGGGCAGATTTCTTGTATGGCTTGCCTGAAGTCATACCAGCCTCTTGCATAGCATACAAAATTCTTCTATGTACTGGCTTTAATCCATCACGGACATCTGGTAAAGCTCTGGAAACAATAACACTCATGGCGTAATCTATATAGGAATTACGCATTTCATTTTCCAGATTTACCGGTAAAATTTTACCGCTGCCAAATTCCACAATCTCACCTCAAAATCTAATACTAAAAAATTCCTAGCTATTTATTTTACCATAAAACACCGCATAAATTCAAGATTTATGCGGTGTTTAGCCATTTTTTTACTAATATTTTATTTTTAAAAATTTATCATCCTTTGATGATTTCACTGTAAATATATCCTTCTCTCACTCCGGAATCACTGTAGAGAATTTCCTCTGCCTGAAATTGCTTTAAAATGGCATCTGCTATGGTAAGTCCCGGAATAATAGTATGTATCCTGTCTGGAACATTTTTCATCAGCAATACCGTATCCTCATAGCCTAAGGATTCCATATCAGTAAAATGCCTGATTATTTCCGCAATTTTCTCTGCAGGTACATAAAGATTATTTTCTGGCTGGTACATCCCCTTATACAGTGCCCACAGCCCCTTAAAGGTACCACCAATACCAAAGATTTTCCTGCTTTTAATACCTTCAAAGGCACTAGCATTTTTCAGCTCCCGCAATGCTTCGGCTGTCATCAGTCCAATTTCATAGGAATTCGGCATAAAGGAGCTGCAATATCTGGTTTTAAAAGCCAGAGATCCCATAGGCAGGCTGATTTTATGCACATATTTCTTATCTTCAAAATAAACCAGCTCTGTGCTGGCACCACCAATATCCACTAAAAGTCCGCTGGCTTCATCTACACTTCTGGTAGCGGCAACGAAATCATAATGAGCCTCTTCATCGCCAGAAATAATCTTTACATTAATTTCTGTACGGCGGTATATTTCCTGCAGCACAGCTTCCCTGTTGTTACAGTTTCTCAAGGCTGCTGTAGCAAAAGCCACCAGATTGTCTATTTTGAAAAAAGCCAGAAAACTCTGAAATTCATTTAATACCTCACACAGCTTATCAACACCTGACATGGATAAGGTATTATTTTCCAGGTAAGCAGCCAGACCTACCATGTGCTTTTTCTTCATGAGAAAATCTATATTTTTATCCTTAATTTCATAAATGGCCATGCGCACTGTATTAGAACCAATATCTATAATTGCCTGAATCATATCCATACCTCCTCGTTAAGCTATATAAAAATCTCTGAGAATATTAATATTTTCTATTCGTTATAAATGTTTATTTCCCTTTATTTTCTGTAAAATTTATCATTTCATATTGTAAAAAAATTCTCAATATGCTAATATAGTTTTGGGTGAGTACTGTGGGGACAGTACTAGGTGAGATTATCACCTCCGATATTTCTCACCAAGGTGGTAAAAAAGGTTGATGACACAAGGCGGGTAGCGTTCGGTTGCTGCCCGTTTTGTGTATACAGAATTATTTCCCCAGATTAATAGTTTTATCTTGATTCTTTATTGATTTATTATTAATGTGTGATAGAATTATTATTGAAAACTATACCTAGAAACGGTGGTGCCTATGACTAATAAGATATATGCTTTAGTAGGACCCTATGCATCTGGTAAAAATACCCTGATTGAAAAGCTCGTTGACCTGGGCATTAATTATATACCAGTATATTCCACAGGTGATCCTAGAAACGTAAAGCGTACCAGTAATTTAGTCCGTTATGTAAGCAAAGCCCAGTTCTCCCAGGAGGACTGGATGGTAAGAGTTACCTACAAAGGTGATTATTACGGTATTAAAAAGACTGATTTACTTGATTCTTTAAATAACAATAAAATCAGCATTACCATGCTGGACCAGAATGGTGTCAAGCAGGTACAGAAGCTGATGAACGGCAGCGTTAAAACCATTTACCTCATGGTGGATTACGTATCTCTGGTGGACAGAATGCTGGCCAGAGGCCTCAACAATACTGATATGAAGTACCATCTTGAGTATGCCGAATCCAATGGTGAATTTAACTACTGGAAATCTGCTAATTACATTATCAAAAATACTTCTACTGTAGAATCAGCCTATAACCAGCTGATGGCTATCCTGGGATTATCCATTAATTTCAATCAGGAACTGGTGCGGAATAAAAGACTTTACCGTGATAAAAATCTATAATATTTTTCACAAGAAAAGCGGCCCATGGCCGCTTTTTTGTGTTAAAAATTATATAAAATTTTATCTTCCCATAGCTGCAGCCTGCTGGCGCAGACGGGCTATACGGTCCTCAGTTGCAGGATGAGTACTGAAAAGACTGGACAGCATCTTCCTGGAACCCTTCAATGGATTAATAATACACATATGAGCTGTGGAAGTAGTTGCCTGAGCCATAGGAGGAGCATTCAAGGAAAAATACTCAATCTTCTGCAGGGCATTAGCCAGAGCATTAGGATTACCGCAAATCTGGCCACCTGTTTCATCAGCATCATACTCACGGGAACGGGAAATAGCCATCTGTATCAAGGCTGCTGCCAATGGAGCTATAACAATGGTAACAATAAGGCCAATAAAGCCGCCATTATCATCATCATCATCGGATCTGCCACCGCCAAAAATAGCAGCCCACTGGGCAATGCTGGCAATCATGGAAATAACACCTGCCATAGCCGCAGCAATGGTAGAAATCAGTGTATCTCTATGTTTGATATGAGCCAGCTCATGAGATAATACGCCGCCTATTTCATCATAATTTAAAGCCTGCATTAAACCAGTAGTAACAGCCACTGCTGCATGAGATGGATTACGGCCAGTTGCAAAGGCATTTGGCACACCGCTATTTACTATGCACACCTTTGGCATAGGAAGATTAGCATTTGCCGCTAAATTTGATACCAGACGGTACAGCTCAGGAGCCTCTCTCTCAGAAACCTCCTTAGCACCATAGGCACTTAATACCATGGAATCACTGAACCAGTATGTAATAAAATTCATTAACAGGGAAATCACTAACATAATCATAGCGCCGCTTCTACCTGCAAAAGCACCACCTACAGCTATTAAAATACCCATTAACAGAGCCATAAGCATGGTTGTTTTAATTGTGTTCATATCTATCCCTCCTGTTTTCTTCTGATAGTAAAACTATATTATCAATTATTTATGAAAATAATCTAAAAGTCAAATTATAATAGCTTCACTGCCTGGCAGTGAAGCTACTTTTATTTTATATTTAATTAAATATCCAGATTGCGTACGTACTGTGCATGCTCTTCAATAAACTGGCGGCGTGGTTCTACCTTGTCACCCATGAGAATATTAAAGAGCTCATCAGCTGCTTCTGCATCCTCCATGTTGACACGCAGCATGGTTCTAGTCTCAGGATTCATGGTAGTTTCCCAGAGCTGTTCTGGATTCATCTCACCTAAGCCTTTATAGCGCTGTACATTACAGCCCTCGCGGCCTAGTTCATTGAGCTTTTCATTCTGCTCATCATCACTATAGGTATACCATACCTTTTTACCCTTAGAAATCTTAAAGAGTGGTGGCTGAGCAATATAAACGTGGCCATGCTCTACAAGCGGCCTCATATAGCGGTACAGGAAAGTCAGAAGCAGAGTTCTGATATGAGCACCATCTACATCAGCATCTGTCATAATAACAATCTTATTATAACGCAGCTTAGATAAATCAAACTCTTCACCAATACCACTGCCAAAGGCTGTAATCATAGTGCGGATTTCTGCATTAGCATAAATTTTGTCAAGACGTGCTTTTTCTACATTGAGAATCTTACCTCTGATTGGCAGTATAGCCTGGAATTTGCGGTCACGTCCCTGCTTTGCAGAACCACCTGCAGAGTCACCCTCTACGATGTAGATTTCACAATGCTCTGGATCCTTTACAGAACAGTCTGCTAATTTACCTGGGAGACTGCTTACCTCCAGGGCATTCTTTCTTCTGGTAAGCTCTCTGGCCTTTCTGGCAGCTTCACGGGCTCTGGAGGCCATAACTGCTTTTTCCAGGATTTTCTTAGTTGTATCAGGATTTTCCTCAAAGAACTCATTTAAGCCTTCAGAAACAATAGAGTCAACAATACCACGCACCTCGGAGTTACCAAGCTTTGTCTTGGTCTGTCCCTCAAACTGAGGCTCTCTTATCTTCAGGCTGATAACACAGGTTAAGCCTTCACGGATATCCTCACCACTGAAGTTACCCTGATTGCTCTTTAATATATTATTTTTCTTGGCATAATCATTAGCAGCACGAGTTAAGGCTATCTTAAAGCCTGCTAAATGAGTACCGCCTTCTTCTGTATTGATATTATTAACAAAGCTGTAAATATTTTCCTGGTAGCTGTCGTTATACTGCAGGGCAATTTCCACCACAATATCATCCTTAGTACCATTAAAGTAAATAGGCTTTGCATTAATTACTTCCTTTTTGCGGTTCAGATACTCAACAAAGGAGCTTATACCGCCCTCAAAGTGGAAGCTTTCACTGGCAGCAGTCCGCTCATCCTCCAGATGAATAGTAATGCCATGATTCAGAAAAGAAAGCTCTCTTAAGCGATGCTTCAAGGTTTCATAGCTGTAGGTTGTTACGCTGAAGATTTCCTTATCAGGCATAAAATGAACCTTAGTACCAGTTTCCTCAGTAGTACCAACTATAGTCATCTCTTTAGTGGTTACGCCGCGGCTAAAGGACATCTGATGAATTTTGCCATCACGCTTAACCTCAACATCCATATACTCACTAAGTGCATTAACTACAGATACACCTACACCATGGAGACCGCCAGATACCTTGTAGCCGTCACCGCCAAATTTACCACCAGCATGGAGCACAGTAAGTACTACCTCTAAGGCTGGTTTGCCAGTTTCATGCAGATCAACAGGAATACCACGGCCATTATCTACAACAGTAATGCTGTTATCCTGATGAATAGTTACTCTTACATCGCTGCAGTAGCCAGCTAAAGCCTCATCAATAGAATTATCAACCACCTCATATACCAGGTGATGGAGACCTCTCTCAGAGGTACTGCCGATGTACATGCCTGGACGCTTTCTAACTGCCTCTAACCCCTCTAGAACCTGAATCTGTTCAGCACCATAGCTTCCCTCTACTGCAGAAACCTCTGCAGAAGCCTCATCTAAATTAATGCTTACACCCTCTGTATCTGGTTCACTTTCTAATTCCTGCTGATTGAGCAAAAGCTCCTCCATAGTATTTTCTGTAGACATTACTTATATTTCCTCCAAACAATTTATATCAAACTGACCTCTATCTGCCTTGTCTGCCCTTTTTTTCAGAGTAAGGGCCGCAATAGATGATATATATATTTTATCGCTGGTGATAATCAGTGACTTTTTCATACTGCCATCTGTAGCGTCTATTACTTTTTTATCCTGCCATGCTTTATCAATATATTCTTTATTTAAACCATCACTAAAATAATCATAATCAACAATAGCAATGATGATTTCAGCTGAAATAGTGGTCTTGCCACCAATAAACAGCAGCATTATTAATTACTCCCTGTCTTTTGATGATAAATATTACTTTTCCCATTCTTTTCCATATTTGACTTATCCTTTTGCAATAAGTCAAACCTCAGCTTTTTCATAGCCTTTTCCATTTTATCTCTGGTTAACTGCTCCGGTGGCAGGTAAAAATACAGCATAACCATTGTTTTGGCTTCGATGCTGTCATAAT
>JAFPCE010000136.1 GCA_017390245.1 Selenomonadaceae bacterium | reverse complement strand
TGCTATGTAACTCCTGCTGAGCATCTGGCTCTGCCAAATGTAGAGGATGTTAAGCAGGGCATTATTGCCAGCAAGATTGCGGCTCATGCAGCTGATATTGCCAAGGGTGTCCGTGGTGCCCGTGATATTGATGACAGGATGGGTGATGCCCGCAGAAAGCTTGACTGGGAGGCACAGTGGGCTTGTGCTCTTGATCCTGAGACTGCTAAGCGCATCCGTGATGACCGTGCGCCTGAGCATGATGATACCTGCAGCATGTGTGGCAAGTTCTGTGCGGTGCGGAGTATGAATAAGGCCCTGTCCGGGGAGCATATTGATATACTATAAAAGATATAATGAGGCTTCGGGTTTGCCGGGGCCTTATTTTTTTGACGTTAATTTTATTTGATAGTATAATAGCTAATGGAATACTGTAGTATTTTTAATGTGATTTTTAGAATTTTACTTTATTTTTTAGAGTATAATTGACTATAGATTGACGGATTGGTGATTATGGACAAGAAAAAGATTGCGGTGGCTATGAGCGGGGGCGTTGATAGCTCTGTTACGGCTGCTATTTTAAAGGAACAGGGTCATGATGTGATGGGTATTACCATGGAGCTTAGTGACTGCTCTGCTGGTGCTGTGGCTGATGCAAAATTGGTGGCTGACTTCCTGGGGATAGAGCATCATGTGGCGGATTTCCGCCAGCTGTTTCAGGAAAAGGTTATAGATTATTTCTTGTCTGAATATGCAGCAGGACGTACGCCAAATCCTTGTGTTGCCTGCAATCCTAACGTGAAGTTTGGCGGTCTGATAGCTGAAGCGCAAAAGTATGGCTGTGATTATCTGGCAACAGGCCACTATGCTAAGGTTTTCTATGATGCAAATACCCAGCGCTACAATATAGCTAAGGGCAGCGACGACCATAAGGATCAGGCTTATGCTTTATACCGTCTGACACAGCAGCAGCTAGCTCACGTCATGACACCTTTAGGGGGCTGGAATAAAACTGATACCAGGGCAGAGGCTGCTAAGCGCAACCTGCCTGTTGCCAACAAGCCTGAGAGCCAGGAAATCTGCTTTGTTCCAGATGATGATTACAAGAACTATCTGGTACAGCATCGTCCTGAGCTGAAGCATCCAGGGGATATCGTTGATACCAAGGGTAATGTATTAGGCCAGCATAACGGCATTGCCTTTTATACCATAGGCCAGCGCAAAGGCTTAGGTATTGCCTATCCAGAGCCACTGTATGTTATCCGCTTGGATGCTGGGAAAAATCAGGTTATAGTGGGCAGCAACAAAGAAGTGTTTACCAAGGGGCTTGTTGCTAACCAGCTTAACTGGGTATCAGTAGCAGATGTAACAGAGCCTGTGGAAGCACTGGCTAAAATCCGCTATGGCGCTAAAGAAGCAAAGGCACAGCTTTTGCCAAATGGTGATGGCACATTAAAGGTGCTGTTTCCTGAAATGCAGAGAGCTGTTACTCCAGGCCAGTCTGTTGTGTTTTATGAAGCAGATGGCAGAGTCTTAGGCGGTGGCATTATCTGCCAGAGCATTGATGAATAAAAATTTGAAGTATAAGCAAGTGAAGCATAAACATGCTTTATTAGCAGATTTTTACTAAAGGTAATTATTTTTTTACATAATATTGATACAATATATGTAACTAAAAAGCTTCAGGGATGAAGTGTAGGTTACTGTTTAATAGATAAAGGAATGATGAAAATGAGAGGCATGGTACAATCCATTAAAAAGCGCCTGATAGCCGTAGGTGTTGTGCTAGCTGTCCTGGGCATAGGTGGTATCTGGTGGTATGCAACACAATATACCAAAACACCTGAATACACCATAGAGATGGTACAGGACGCAGTAAATAATCATGATAAAGACAAGCTTTACAAGTATGTAGATGTGGACCACATTCTGGACACAGCCAGTGATGCCATGTTAGATGGTATTATTGAGGCTACTATCCCGGCAGTAGGTGATACCAAGGATGCTATCAGCAACCTGACCAAGATGTTCAAGCAGCCGGTAGTTATGAGCCTGCAGACTGCCGTTAATAACTATGTGGAGCAGGGCACCTGGATTAGCACAGGTAAGGAAAATTCTCCAACAGCAGCGGTAGATGCTGATGTTATTGTGGAAAAGCTGGGTCTGTCTGCCATCAGCTTCCGCAAGCTGGACTCCATGGCTGTAGACAAGGAAACAGGTTCTGCCGTAGCCAAGGTCCGTATCTTCCAGGATGAAACCGGTGAAGAATTCGTGCTGGAGGTGGAGCTCATCCAGAAGGATGACGGAGTATGGCAGGTATACGAAATCACCAACTTCAAGGAATTCGTTGAAACCATGCACAAGGTCCGCAATCAGAAGGTAAAGGACTACTTAGAGCAGTCAGCAGCTCTCATGCAGCAGCATGACCAGACAGCAGCGCAGATAGAGACCGCCCTGAAAGAAACCATGGCCAATGGCTCTCTGGGCAGCAATGACACCAGAAAGTCCTTGAAGGATATCCTTGACCAGCAGTATCTGCCAGAGTGGCAGCAGAGAAAGGCAGACCTGGAGGCAATGGACGTGCCAGAGGCTGCAGGTACTCTTCACAGGCTGCGTTTGAAAATCTGTGATGCACGCATCAATTATGGCACAGATTACAGCAAGTGGATGGATGACAAAAAGGCAGCAACTATCCGCTCAGCCGACAACAATCTGAAAATAGCCAGAAACCTGGAAAAGGATGCTGAGCTTTTAACTAAGCAGGTTATGGCTCACGTTAAATAATAGTTTTGTGAGAGTTTTACTTAGAGGGGTAAATATATGAAACATGGAAGTGAAAAGGTGCTGTTGTACCAGTTCACCGATGAGGCAAGGTTAGAAAGTATCAGTAATTTATTTAAAAAGTTAAATATTCCGGTAGAGGTTCTTCCTCAGGAAGCATGGCGGGAAAAAATAGGCTATCTCCTGGGCAATCCAGGCTTCAGCACTACCAAGCATGAGGAAGAAAGCTTTGCCTTTAACCATGAGGTTATGGTGATGCAGGGCATCCGCAACAAGCGGTTAGACCAGGTATTAGAGGCCTTCCGGACTGCAGCTATTCCGCCAGTACTGTACAAGGCCATAGTAACACCATTTAACACTCTATGGACATTAAAAAAGCTATGCTTAACAATAGAAAAAGAGCATGGCATGGTAACACAGGCAAAAAAGTGAGGCAAGCTTAATGAACAATGATATGAACGATAATATCAAATATACACAGGAGCAGGGTGTAAACCAGCAGAATATGGGACAACGTGGCTATCATCAGGGTATAAACCAGCAGATAAATACTGCAAATCTGGACCATACCCAGCCACTGTCAAGAGTCAGCCCAGACAGCCAGGTCAGCCAGGAAACCCAGGTGCTGCGTACTGGCCGTGTCCGGGAGCTGGATCCTGTAAATGTAAATAATTACCGCCAGAATCAGGGACAGCCAGGCAATCAGATGCCAGGCCAGCTGCCAGACGGCACTATGCCTAACAATGGTTATGGCAATAACAATTATAACAACGGGTATAACAATGGCTATGGCAATGGTGGCAACGGTTATAACGGTGGCTATGGCAATGGCAATAACGGCTATAACGGTAACAATGGCATGCCACCAGGAGGAATGCCACCGAAAAAGGGCAAAGGCAAGATGATAGCGC
>JAFPCE010000135.1 GCA_017390245.1 Selenomonadaceae bacterium | reverse complement strand
TTTATTATTGTCGGATAAATCTTCACGGAATTTATAACCCAGGCGGTCAAACTTCTGGATTTTCTCCGGCTCTTCTATTGCATTTTCTGCCATGAACCGCACCATCTCACCTCTGGCCATCTTGGCATAGGTCCCCTTGGTTACCAGCTTGCCCTTGTGCATTTCGCAAAAATCTATGGTAATGTATTTATCCGCCTTGGTTAAATATTTTTCAATGCACTTGGAGTATTCCTTTGACGCCAGGTTAATAATCACCTGATCCCCCAGAGCCTCATAAAGGCTATTTCCCCAATAGTCATAGAGATTTTTTATGCCATTAATCTCGCCCCTGGCCTGCATCTCCAGACGATATGGCACTACGCCATCCATAGGCTTTAATATGCCATAAAACCCAGATAAAATCCGCAGATGATCCTCTATGTACTGGAAATGCTCATTGGCAAACACTGCCGGTGCCATGTATTGATAAGCAATCCCCTCGTATGCCAGAACCGCCGGTGTCAGATTGCTGGTTAAATTCATTTCCTCCAAACGCTTCATATTCTCAACTGCAATGCTGTCACTACACTTCCATAAGGTCTTCAGCTCTGTAAAATTCTTGTGCTGCAGCCATGTCATAAGCTCTCTGGCCTTATCTAAATATGCTGGCAGCTGCAACGGTGGCAGCGAATCACTGTCCACCTTCATTTTCTTGGCCGGTGATAAAATAATTTTCATAAAGCACCTCGCAATTACATATCCTGCTTTTTTAGATAAAATTCCACCTGCTGCATGGTAAATCCTTCTTGACACATAAAAAGACCTGCAAAGATATTATTACCAGCAATATCTCCACAGGCCTTATATTTATGCTTTAAACTTCACCAAGCATCTTCTCTGGGTCATCAGCAGCTTTCACTTTGCCATTAGCCATGATAATAGTACCTGACTCATCAATGAGATAAGTTGTGCGCACTACCCCCATAGAAACCTTGCCGTAATTTTTCTTTTCCTTCCAGACATCATAAGCTTCTATGACAGTCCGCTCAGGATCAGCGAGAATAGTAATCTTCAAGTCCTGCTTCTCCTCAAAACGCTTATGTGATGCCACAGTATCCTTGCTGACGCCTAAAATCACAGTATTCTTATCAGCAAAGGCATCAATGCGCTGAGAATAGCCACAAGCCTGCTTTGTACAGCCAGGAGTATTATCCCGTGGATAAAAATACAGCAAAACCTTCTTTCCCTTATAATCACTCAGAGAATGCAATTCACCATTCTGATCCGGCAAAGTAAACTCCGGCGCCTTAGAACCAACCTCTAACATGTCACAAACCTCCCACACTAAAAGCTGGTTATATTATAGCACAAATTACAGCTTCTGGTACTCCGCATCGCTTACTGGCTCGCACCATTCATTGCTACATTCATGGCCTGGGCACTCCACAGCAATGTGAGAGAACCAGCTGTCCTTCTTGGCGCCATGCCAGTGCTTTACTCCAGCAGGAATAGTCACAATATCCCCAGGTACCAGACTCTGCGCTTCCTTGCCATCTTCCTGGTACCAGCCTTCACCCTCGAGGCAAATCAGCAGCTGGCCGCCCCCAGCCTGGGCATGATGGATATGCCAGTTGTTGCGGCACCCTGGCTCGAAGGTCACATTTGCCATAAATACTGTCTTTTTCGGATCAGTTAAAGGCTTCAGATAGCTCTGTCCCTGGAAGTACTGGGCATAAGCAACATTAGGCTCACCCATGCCGAAAATGCCGCCATGGCTCTCCATGGTGCTGTCATCAGCATAAACCTCCTCAGAACCAATACTGCTGGGCAATGACCGCGGCAAAAATGCGGTTCTTGTATCTGAAAAAGACTGGTATACACTCCAGAAATCCATTTCTAAATAAACTAAACAAACAACCAAAATGAGTATAGCTCACTGAGTAGCTATACTCATTTTTTAGTTTTCTTTACCTTTTTCTTATTTTCCAGCTTGTACCTGGTCATGGTTTCTGCTATTAGAGTGTAGTCCCGTTCAAACAGCACATCGCATACCTGATACATCAGCTCTGCCTCGTCTATGTGGCCTTTCTTATCCAGAGGATACTGGGTGCGGTCAGCTATGGCCTTGATTACAAAGGCCTTGCTCTTTTCCTTGTAGCGGGGCATATCATTCATAGCCTGGATTTGCATCAGCTCTGGCCGCCACAGAAACCCCAGCTTATTTACCAGCTTCACTTTATGATTCTTCTGAGGCTGCCGTACCAGGGAAAATACAGGCCTGCCCTCAGCTTCCTCTATAGCGATTATCCCCCAGTATTTAGGTATATGCTCATGAATGTGCTTTAAGTGGGACGCCCCCACCGCTGCAATATTGTAGTCATAATATTTGTCATACTCCCTGACCTGCCCCTTCAGCCTGGCATAGGTATCCGCATCGCTCTTTATCTCAATGCCATAAAAAGCATTTTCCGTAATCATGAAAAAATCCGCCCGGACCCTGCCAATAACCTTTTCCTCCAGCACCCGGATTTTCCCATAGACAGACTCTAAATAATAAAATAAAGGATCCCTGATATCCACATCCAATAGCATGTACTTATCTCCTGTAACTTATACTTTTCCTCACAACACAAAGAACAGGCTGAAATCAGTACTTCCCCCCTGCCTGGAGG
>JAFPCE010000134.1 GCA_017390245.1 Selenomonadaceae bacterium | reverse complement strand
GGTACTCCTATTTTAGCTCAGGAAAACATTGAGGAGGTTTTTGCCTTCCCTCAGAATCTCTTAGGCACCACCAGTGAGACCTTTATGCTGAAGGTTGAGGGTGAAAGCATGATTAATGCTGGCATCTACGATGGTGACTACATCATGGTGCGCCAGCAGAACACCGCTAACAACAGCGATATCGTTGTTGCCCTGGTGAATGGCGAATCTGCCACTGTTAAGCGCTTCTTCAAGGAAAAGAACGGCTTCCGTCTCCAGCCAGAGAACGATAACATGGAGCCATTCTTCGAGAAGGACGTAACAGTCTTAGGCAAGGTTATCGGCATCTACCGCCAGATGTAATGGTATAATAACGAAATGCAGTCATACAGTAGGTGGACTGCAAAAAAGCCACAGGCATATGCCTGTGGCTTTTTTCTTTACCGTAAATTATTTGTTTTTCAAATCCTTTACTGCCTGAGCAGCCCCTAATATACCAATGACAGCATGCTCAAAGGTAAGTCCACCCTGCATATATACGTTATATGGTGCACGTAATGGACCGTCTGCGCTAAGCTCAATGGAAGCCCCCTGCACAAATGTGCCTGCTGCCATGATAATCTTGTCAGCATAGCCTGGCATATCCCAAGGCTCTGGTGCAGCAAAGGAATCCACTGGAGAATACTTCTGGATGCCGCCACAGAAGGCAATGAGATTTTCCGGAGTGTCCAGCTGAATAGCCTGGATAATATCCCCCCGCTTGTCAGTTGGCAGTGGCAATGTCTTGTAGCCCAGCTTGGCAAAGACAGCAGCTGCAAAGATAGCGCCCTTAATAGCCTGTGCCACCACATGAGGTGCCATGAAGAACCCCTGGAACAGCATGCGGTTGTTGGCCAGAGATGCTCCCAGCTCATCACCCATGCCTGGAGAAGTGAGGCGGTAGGAAGCCAGCTCCACCAGCTCATCCTTACCGCAGATATAGCCGCCAGTTAAGGCAATGCCACCGCCAGCATTCTTAATGAGAGAGCCCGCCATAATATCTGCCCCTGCCTGTACCGGCTCACGGGTATCTACGAACTCACCATAGCAGTTATCTACGAAGCAGACGCAGTCTGCCTTTACACGATGTACCTCAGCACAGATAGCTTCAATATCCTCAATGCTTAAAGGATTGCGCATGGAATAGCCTCGGGAACGCTGGATTAATACCATTTTGGTATCATCAGTTATTTTGCCTGCAATGCCTGCCATATCCACCTTGCCATCTATCATTGGCAGCTCATCGTATTTAACGCCAAATTCCTTTAAAGAGCCCTTGCTTTCATTGGCATAGCCAATAACGGTCTGCATGGTATCATAAGGAGCACCAGTTAAGGAAACCAGCTTGTCACCAGGACGGAGAATGCCGAAAAGCACTGTAGCTAAGGCATGGGTACCGGAAACAAACTGAGTACGGACCAGGGCTCGTTCTGCCCCAAATACCTTAGCAAAAAGCTCCTCTATCTTGCTGCGGCCAATATCATCATAGGCATAGCCGGCAGAGGTGTTGAAATGAGCCTCAGACACCTGGCACTCCCGCATGGCATCCAGTACCTTCAGGGTGTTAGCCTCAGCAATAGCCTCAACCTCTTTAAACATAGGCTGTGCTTCCTGCATGGCAGCCTCTTTAACAGCTAATAATTTTTCAGAAAAAGACATTAATATTACTCCTTAATTTCATATTGTAAAAACGGTTCTGCCTCTGATGCCGGTATGGACAGGCTCATGACAGTTCCTGTTTCATTGTAATCTATATTATGCACTGTGGCCAGGTCGTGGAGTCTGGTTACCACTGCCCCTTCAGCAAAAGGAATGCACAGTGTAAGCTCCAGCTGGCCCTGGGTAAAGAAGCTCTTCACCTTGTCCCGCAACATGGCCAGCCCTGCCTCATCCTTGGCAGAAATAATGACACCATCCCTGTCCTGCAGCATGCGCTGATGGACAAATTCATTGTCCCTGTCCTCTGCCGGCAGCTTATCTGCCTTGTTAAAGACATACACCACTGGCTTATCCTGGGCCCCGATTTCCTTTAGTACATCTACCACTGCCTGTATCTGCAGCTCATAGTTGGGATTGCTGGCATCCACCACATGCACCAGCAGGTCGGCCTCAATGGTTTCCTCTAAGGTAGCCTGAAAGGCACTAACTAGGGTGTGGGGCAGCTTCTGGATAAAGCCTACTGTATCAGTTAACAGCAGCTCCTGCTTCTCGTCCAGCTCTACTAATCTGGTGGTAGGATCAAGGGTGGCAAAAAGCTTATCCTCCGCCAGCACATCTGCATTGGCCAGCTTGTTTAAGATAGTAGATTTACCAGCGTTGGTATAGCCCACCAGGGCAGCTGCTGGTATGCGGGAGCTCTGCCTCTGGGCACGGTGCTGCTGGCGCTGTCCCTTCAGCTTCTTGATTTTCTCTTCTAAATCATGGATACGGCCATAAATCCGCCGTCTGTCCATTTCCAGCTTGGTTTCACCAGGTCCTCTGGTGCCGATACCACCGCCTAGTCTGGACATAGCCAGGCCCTGTCCCCCTAACCGGGGCAG
>JAFPCE010000133.1 GCA_017390245.1 Selenomonadaceae bacterium | reverse complement strand
TTTTATTAAAAATACATTAAAATCTGTTTTTATACAAAGAAGGACATATAAGTGCTGCCACCTATATGCCCTCCCATACGCTATTACTCTTTTAATTTATCCCGCATAACCTCTATGGCCTTTTGCAGCTGCTCATCCACTGTTGCCTCCTTAGGCTGCTCCACCTCTACATCTGGCTCAACACCAACACCGTCAATGCTGCGGCCAGAAGGAGTATAGTATTTGGCAATAGTCAGCTTAATGCCATCACCATGGAAAAGGGGAATGACATTCTGCACAGAGCCCTTGCCAAAGGATTTCTTACCAACAATAGTACCACACTGGGTATCCTGAATAGCTCCTGCCAATATCTCTGAAGCGCTGGCACTGTTTTCATCAATCAGCACTACAATAGGGAAATCAGCCCCTGCACCTGTTGACTTGTATATCTCCTTGTTGCCCCGTCTGTCTACCAGGGATACAATCTCACCCTCAGGCAAAAGATCACTGGCAATAGCCACACAATCAGATAATAATCCGCCAGGATTGCTGCGCAGGTCAATAATCAGTCCCTGCATGCCCTGCTCCTTCAGACTGGCCAGCTCTGCCTTAAACTCCTTTGCTGTATTTTCACTAAAGGAGGCAATACGTATATAGCCAATCTTTTCGCCATCAGGCAAATCCTTGACCATGGTTCCCTTAGCTGTTATCAGCGGAATGCTGGCTCTGGTGAGAGTCACATCAAAAGGCTCCTGGTCCTGTCTTTTAATGGTCAGCACCACTTCTGTGCCTTCCGGGCCACGGATTTTCTTGGCGATTTCCTCTGGCTGCATTTCCTTAATATCCTGGCCATCAACCTTGATGATGGCATCCTTAGCCAGCAGGCCTGCAGCTTCACCAGGAGTTCCTTCCATGACTGTCATGATTTCACAGGTACCTGGTTCTGGAAAGGCCATAACCACGCCTATGCCGCCAAAGGAGCCTTCATTCTGCTCTGTCAGCTGCTTGAACTTCTCTTCATCCATATATACGGAATGCTTGTCTCCCAAGGCATTCATCATGCCAGCAATGGCACCATCCATCAGCTGTCTTTCTGTGATATCCCCTACATACCGGCTTTCCACATACTGCCAGGTACCTATGAGACGCACCGCATCAGTAACCCGTTCCATGGTGCCACCCAGGGCACAAAACAGTACTGCACATATCACTACCAGCATCGTCATGGCTGATGCCGCTGCTACTAATATATATTTTTTCATTTAGGCTGTTTCCTTCTCTCTAAGCCTTTGCCAATAATCTTACAAATAACCATACGGACTGACAGGCTCACCATTTTCACGCACCTCAAAGTGGCAGTGAGGACCAGTCGAGTTACCAGTAGAACCGCACTGGGCTATAACCTGGCCCTGGCTGACATGCTCGCCCTCACCTACATTCAGAGACTCATTATGTCCATACAGAGTAGTGATACCGCCGCCATGGTCAATAATAACGGTATAGCCATAACCGCTAATCCAGCCT
>JAFPCE010000132.1 GCA_017390245.1 Selenomonadaceae bacterium | reverse complement strand
TAACTGGTTAACCTCACTGGCACCAGCATCACAGTCAATAGCCAGAATGTTAGATTCTTTGTAATGGCTGCGCAGATTGTGGATAACGCCCTTGCCAGTAATATGGTTTGGCAGGCAGCCAAATGGCTGCAGGCATACTACGTTAGCCACGCCATGAGTAATGAGCTTCACCATTTCACCAGTCAGGAACCAGCCTTCACCAGCCATGTTGCCAAGAGAAACATGCTGTTTAGCCAGCTTAGCTATTTCCTTGATAGTAAGAGGTGCACGGTAACGCTTGCTGTTTTTCATGGCCTTTCTCACAGGACGGCGGTAGAACTCCATCAGCTGGATAAACATCTGGGAAATCAGCTTGCTCTTTAAGGTACCGTCCAAAAGCTCCCGCTTTACTACTGCATCATAGGCAGAATACATAAAGAAGTCCACAAAGTCTGGCATAACTACCTCAGCCCCCTCCTCAAAGAGGACCTTCTCAATGTGATTATTGGCCACTGGATGGTACTTGGCCAGAATCTCGCCTACAATACCAACCTTTGGCTTCCACATATTTTCATCAATAGGAACAGCTTCAAATTCCTGCACCATAGCCTGTATATTCTTGGAGAAACGGTTATAGCTGGCATTTGGCAGCAGCAAATCAGCCTTGCACTTTTCCATCCACTTGTCATAAAGCTTCTGTGTCTGTCCCTGCTCCAGCTCGTATGGCATGGTGCGGTTTTTCACATTCATCAGCACATCACCATATACAGCTGCCTTAATGGCATCTGTCAGGCTGGCCTTGGAGAACTTAAAGGCATCTGTCTCAAGTCCCCAGCAGGCAAATACTGGAATCTGAGGATAGCCAGCATCCTTTAAGGCCATGCGCATTACATTCAGATAGTTAGTAGCACGGCAGGCTCCACAGGTCTGGAACAGCATAATGGATGTATTATCTGGATCACAGATACCCTGCTTGATGGCTTTTATCAGCTGTCCTATAACCACAATAGCCGGATAGCACATATCATTATTGACATAGCGAAGGCCCATATCTACAGCACCTGGCAGCATTTCTGGAATAATCACATCGTAGCCATATTTGCCCAGTACAGACTGGAACAGTTCAAAATGAATTGGTGCCATCTGTGGCGCTAAAATAGTGTGGCGCTTTTTACAGTCCTCTGTAAAAACTGGACGCGAACTAATCTCAATAGCCTCATAAGGCATTGGTGTCCGCCGGGCCAGAGCTGCAATCAGAGAACGCAGACGTATTCTGGCTGCACCAAGATTGCTGACATCATCCAGCTTTATCATGGTATAAATACGGTTATGTTCCTCTAAGATGGATTTAACCTGGCCAGTTGTCAAAGCATCCAGTCCGCAGCCAAAGGAGCTGAACTGAATCATAGTTACATTATCATGCTCTGCCACATAATGAGCAGCATGATACAGCCGGGCATGATAACTCCACTGGTTAACAATCTTTAAAGGCTCAGATTTCACAGGCAGATGGTATACCGCATCCTCAGAAATAATTGGCAAATCATAAGACTGAATCATTTCTGGAATACCGTGGTTGATTTCTGGATCTATATGATATGGACGGCCAGCCAGCAAAATAACCTGCTGCCCCCTGGCCTCTGCTTCCTGCAAAATCTCCAGGCCCTTGTCCCGTACTTCCTGACGGTATTTTTCCAGCTCAGCATAAGCAGCGCGACAGGCCTCCTTCAGCTCAGACTTCTGCCAGCCTTCCTTCTGCCCCAGCTCATCGTAAAGACGCTTCACCATTTTCTTTTCATCATTAATTGGCAAAAATGGCTGCAGAAAATCTATATTTTTCTCACGGAGGATATCCATGTTACCACGAATATTTTCCGCATAGGAGGCTACCACTGGACAGTTAAAATGATTGTCAGATGGATGCTCCTGATCCACCATATTGTATGGAAGACATGGATAAAAAATCTTTGTAACACCCTGCTCAATCAGATCCATAATATGGCCATGAGCCAGCTTGGCCGGATAGCACAAGGAATCAGATGGCACAGTAGCCATGCCCTTATAATAGAGCTGGGCCGAGGATTCATCTGAAACAACCACCTTGTAGCCTAAATGGTTAAACAGTGTAAACCAGAATGGGAAATCCTCATACACATTCAGCACCCGCGGGATACCAATAGTCCCCCGGGATGGATTTTCTAAATTTTTATAATAATTAAATAATCTGTCATATTTAAAGCGGTACAGATTCTGGGTAGTAGCCTTTTTCTTAACCTGGCCGGCACCTCTCTCACACCGGTTGCCTGTAAAGTATCTGCCACCATCTGGGAAATTCTGCACAGTAACCAGGCAGGAATTACCACAGCCATGACAGCGGAAGGACTTGGTCTCCACAGAAAAATCTGCCAGTTCCTGTGCCGGCAGCAGGGCAGACTTCTCCCTGCCAGATTCCAATGCCAGGATAGCAGCACCATAAGCTCCCATAAGCCCCGCAATATCAGGACGAATGACATTTTTATTTAACAGCAGCTCCATAGAGCGAAGCACTGCGTCATTGTAGAAGGTGCCGCCCTGTACCACAATATTCTGGCCAAGAGCAGCTACATCCTTCAGCTGCATAACCTTAAACAAGGCATTTTTAATAACAGACAAGGCAATGCCGGCAGAAATATCACCAACAGCAGCGCCATCCTTCTGAGCCTGCTTTACCTTGGAATTCATAAATACAGTACAGCGTGTGCCCAAATCCACTGGTGCCTTTGATTCTAAAGCCTTAGCAGCAAATTCACCAGCAGTGAGCTTCAGGCTCTGGGCAAAGTTCTCAATGAAGGAACCGCAGCCTGCTGAACAAGCCTCATTTAAAATGATACTGCCGATATTCCCCTTATGGACGTAGAAGCACTTCATATCCTGGCCGCCAATATCCAGTACAAAGGATACATCCGGGCAGAATTCCTGGGCTGCCCTTAAATGGGCAAAGGTTTCTACCTCACCATCATCAGCATGCAGTGCTGCCTTGACAATAGCTTCACCGTAGCCAGTGGTAAATGCAGAAGCAATATATGTATCCTTATTCATGGCACCATAAAGAGACTGCAGCTCTTTCACTACAGTTTGCAATGGTGAACCCTGGTTACTGCCATAGGAGGTATATAAAAGCTCCTTATTCCTGCCAATGGCAGCCAGCTTAGTTGTAGTAGAACCTGCATCTATACCCACGTATACTGGTCCTTTATAAGATGCCAGCTCTGCCTTTGGCACCTGATCCTTATCATGTCTGGTTTTAAATTCACGGTAAGCCGCTTCATCTTCAAAGAGAATAAAATCAGCCTTCCGCTCCTCATGAGCCATAACCTCTTCAGCCTTCTGGACACTATCCTGCAGCTTTTCCATATCTATGGTCTGGGCTTCTTCGGAAAGAGCCGCCCCTACCGCCACAAAATAATTGCCTTCAGCCACATTTACAATATTTTCCTTCTGCAGCTTCAAGGTTTCGATAAAACGTTTCTTCAGCTCTGGCAAAAAGTGCAATGGCCCGCCCAGAAAAGCTACATTGCCATCAATAGGCCTGCCCTGGGCCAGGTTGCTGATGGTCTGGTTAACCACAGCCTGGAAAATAGACAAAGCAATATCTGCCTTCTTAGCGCCATCGTTCATTAAAGCCTGCACATCAGTCTTGGCAAAAACACCGCAGCGGGAAGCAATGGTATAAATCTGCTTTCCCTTTTCTGCCAGTGCATTTAAGCCAGCTGCATCAGTAGACAGCAATGATGCCATCTGATCAATAAAAGAGCCTGTACCGCCTGCGCAGACGCCATTCATTCTCTGCTCTGGGGCCTCGCCAAAGTAGGTCACCTTGGCATCCTCGCCCCCCAGCTCCACCACGGTATCAGTGCTGGGAATCATGGACTTAACAGCTGTAGCACAAGCAATAACCTCCTGTACAAAAGGAAGCCCGATGCGCTCAGCAATCCCCATGCCGGCAGAGCCAGTCAGTGCCAGGGAAAATACTTTATCCTCAATGACATGAGTCAATGCGGATAAATTCTCCTTCAGCACAGTGTTAATTTCGGAAAAGTGACGGGCATACTTTTTATACACAATCTGCTTTTCCTTGTCGAGAACTACGACTTTAATCGTTGTGGACCCTACATCGATGCCCACACGTAAAAGCGAATTCATTATGTCACCACCTGAATATCTATAACACAAAGCCTTGAGAGTGACCACTGCAGCCACCAGCTTTGTAAAAGTTTTGCCGGACACAACAAAACTACCCTTAACACTTGCCTGCAGGCAAGTGTTAAGAGGAGTCTCATCCTGTCCATTTATCAAATATTAAATAATATTTATAGTCCATTATATCAAATTTGTAAAATTTTGTGTACCGCTAAATTCACGACTATAGCCCTAGGTAAAAGAAAAATCTGCCAGCGATGCCAGCAGATTTCCCCACTATATTTTTATTTGTCGTACATATACCCCTTGACCATTTTCAATGCCTCAATAGCTTTTACCCCTGGATTAATCGTAAAGAGATTAAATGGCAGAATATATACCCTTTTATTCTGCACTGCCTTTACATTCTGCCAGGCTGGATGCCCTTCCAATTCTGTTCTGACCTTTTCCTCCATGGCTTTCTTATCCCCCATCATAATAATGAAGATAACTTCAGGATTTTCCTTGGTCAAAAACTCCAGATTCAGTGGAATATAAGCATTGCTATCATTAATAGTATCTGCTATATTGCCGCCCCCCAGGCATTTAATCAGATTACCTGTAAAGGTTTTCTGGGTAGCCATATTGAAGCTCTGTGGATTGCCAAATATTATCAGGCTCTTAGGAGGCATTCTATCCTTCACATCCTCCATAACTGCCTTATAATCAGCCTTCATATCCGCTATTTTCTTCTCAGCCACCTGCTCCTGCCCATTCAGTCTGCCAAATAAGGTAATGCTGCTATAAAGGTCATCAAAGATATTAACAGAATTAATGTACAGAGGAATCCCTGCTTTGCCTAAGGTTTCTGTTAAAGCCTGATGAAATGGCACATTGGTGCCTATAACCAAATCTGGCTGCAATGACAAAATAGTTTCTACGCTGGGGCTATGAATAATGCCTACTTCTTTGGCATTAGCCATAGCTTTTTTTACTTCATCGCTATAAGCCTCAGAGGTAGCAATACCTGCGATATTATCCCCGCCACCAGCAGCCACATACAAATCAACATTAGAAGCATTCAGGATAACCACCCGTTTGGGATGCAGTGGAATATCTACATCCCTGCCTGTACTGTCAGTAACCTTCATAGTTGCATTAGCAGTTTCCCCCGGACCTGCAATCCTGCCACTAAAAAGCAAAAAGCAAATTCCCAGCACTACAAACAATATAGCCAGGCCTAAACCAATTTTTCTCTTCATACTCCGCTCCTTTATCTATAGGTCGCTAACTATGCTAAGCTTAGAAATTAAAGTTCATACCAGCACGCCAGATACGGCCATCATAGTTAAGGGCAGTATTCTTAGAATCCAGGATATTGTTGCAGCCAAAGTAAACATCCATGCTCTTGCCCAGCTTCTTATTTACCACCAGGTTCAGCACACTGGCAGCTGCTTCCTTGCGGGAGCTGTTATCACTATAGCCATAGCCTGCCATCCAGTCATTCCAGAGAGTGCCACTCCAGCCATTGTCATCCTCATAGTTCAGCTGCAAAGCAACCTTGTGACGGGCTCTGCCGGTAAGCTGGGCATCAGTCTTATCATTTCTGGCATCCAGATAGTTATAAATACCACGGAGGGAGAAGCCGTTCCCCAGCTGCTGCTCTGCCTCCAGCTCTACACCCTGGATGGTAGCTCTGTCCACATTGGTGTAATAAGACTTGTAAATGGTGCTGCCCATGGAAGAGGTCTCTGTTACATCCAGATCAATGAGGTTACTTACCTTATTGATGAAATAAGTAGCCTTGGCACTGGTCTTGCCATGCTCTGCTTCAAAGCCAAAATCAAGGTTAAAGGCATTTTCAGGGCTCAGGTTAGGATTGCCATATACCTCTACATTGATATTGCCTACAGGATTGTGCTTCCAGTTCATGTACAGCTCAGAAGCAGTAGGAGCACGGTAGGAAGTACCAATATTGAATTTGAAGCGGGCTTCGTCACTCATCTTATAATTCGTGCCGATTTTGTAGGTAGCCTTGCTGCCGAAAACATCATTATAATCTAAGCGTACAGATGGAATAATCAGCCATTTGTCATCAGCTACCCATTCATCCTGCAGATATACAGCAGAATATTTCATGGTATGATTTTCAGCTTTCTTATCCAGCATGCTGGTCCACTGGCCAGTACGGGTAGAATCATACTTTTCCACTCTGTACTCACCGCCGTAGGTTAAAAGATGATTGTCATTGGCCTGCTGGGTACGTCTGCCCTCTAAGGTGTAGGTTTTGAACTTCATGGTATCAAAATCCTTCAAAGCACCAGTAGTGCCATCATAGGTATTCTGATCCTTGGTAAAATCTGTATAGCTGAAGCGCAGAGTATGATCGCCTCTGTCATCCTCTCCATTGTATTCTACGCCAGTGGTATAACGTTTATGGTCATACTTAGTGGTACTTGGCACAGGTGCACCAGTTTCATAGGATGTAATAGGTGTGCCGCCACCAAACATCGGAGAAAGCACTGGAGTATCGAAGGTATACAGGGAATGGGTCAGCTCATTCTGCTGTAAATCTTCCTTCATGTAATCTACAAAGAACTTTAAGTTATTCTTATCGTCAATATCATACTTAGCATCAAAGTTGAAATAATACTTATCACCATACTGGTTAGTGGTTTCCTTCTGGGCTACCTTGTGGTAATCACCTAATACATAGTAACCCATAAATGGATTAAAATGCGCGCCAGGGGTGGCAGATGTTACAGCTGCACCATTAATATAGGTAAATGGCAAACCTGTAGCATCGTAGGAGCTGCTGGTATTGGTGGTTAAACGTCTCACCTTGGTATGCCGGAAGCCACCCCCGAAGGACCACTTGCCAATCTTGCCTGTACTTAACTGGAAGCCCTGGTCAGACTGTCTGGTGGTCATATCCAGGGAAACCTTGCCCCAGGCTTCATCATGGTTCTTGGTAATGATGTTAATAACACCGCCCATAGCGTCAGCACCATAGAGTGAGCTGGCTGCACCACGGACAATCTCAATGCGTTCTACATTGTTCATGTCGATACGCTGCAGCTCATAAGCGTTGGCAGTCTGATCAGTATTCTCTGTGCGGATGCGTCTGCCATCAATCAAAAGCAATGTCTGATTGGTCTTCATGCCCCGCAGGGAAACTGCGTTGCCTACCATGCCATTTTCCAAAACATTGATACCAGTAGCCAGCTGCAATGCCTGAGCCAGAGACTCTGCTCCCATCTTCTCAATATCCTTAGAGGTAATAACCTCAGAGGCAGCAGGTGCTTCCTTTACCTCCTGCTCAGTTCTGGAAGCAGTTACCATAACATCCCTGGTCTGAACAGACTCCGCTGCCAAGGCTTCCTCCACATAAGCAGTGTTTAACAAAGCTGTTACTATAGCCAGTCCTAAAATTGCTTTTTTCTTCCCCTGTAATTTTGTCATAATCATTTCCTTCCACTAATAGCTATATTGAATTTAAATATAATAAAAATCATTCTCATTATATAAGGATTTTTTTACCACTATCTTCTTTTCTCATGCTTAAGAAAAGCTAAATAGTGGTTACACAGACATTCTGTCTTCTTTTTCTGCCATCATTGCCAAAGCCTGGCGCATGCCCTCTGGCATGGTGCCATTTTTGCGCATTTCCTCAATGATAGCCTGTTTTTCCTTATCAAGCTTAATAGCATGGCTAATGCCTGGCATGCCCATTTCTCCATGAACCGGCTTCACCTGCTGTTTAGCTAAAATCATTTCGGCACACTCGATGAGGGTCTGGGTTAAATTATTCTGCCAGAACCTGCCTGCCTGAGTCTGCCAATACAGAGCTTCTCCCTTTGTCATTAAGCCATTTTGACACCAGATATCCAGCAAAGCCTCCATCTGCTTTAAATCTGGATTGTTTTCCTTTACTAGTGCTGCCAGATTGAAATATCCTTGCTCCATATTCTGGCTGATAGCATTATGAATTCTTTCAAAAGGCGACTTGCCACCCATAAACATGATTGGCTTTTCCCCTGCATCAATGCTGGCATTATATTTTTTCAAATCCCGGTGCTGCATAACGGAATAATCCCCTATAAACCCGCCAGCACCACAGCCAAATGGAAATACATCTGCTCCTGTCTTAGCCAGGATGTTGTACATGCTGCGTTCCCAGATGTCCTTAGACCAGTGGCAGTTGCTTAAACGCTTGTAAGCTCTTGCCTGCAGCCATTCCTCTGCTGCCTTGAACATCAGTGACTGCTCTGCTCTGGTAGCAGCCTTTGGCAGTTTGCCATTTTCGATAGCCTTGGCCATAGGACTGTTGCCAAAGAGATTTAACTGATATAAATCCATGCCAGATATTGGCAGGCTGTCTATGATTTCCAAATCATGAATAAAGCTTTCTGTAGTCTGTCCTGGCAGGCCGAAAATAATATCAACTATAACAGACGCCTGATCGTAGCTGGTTAAAAGCTTCAGTCTGTCAATAACAGTTTCCTGAGTATCTAAACGGCCACAAGCCTGGCGGATTTTCGTATCAAAGGACTGCACTCCTAGGGAGACGCGGTTAACACCATTGTTAAACCAAGCCTCAATCCGTTCCTTATCAAGATCGTTAACCCTGGCTTCCATGGTAATCTCGCAGTCATTAGATAATGGCAGACATTCCCTGAGCTTCTGTAAAACCCGGCTGATATTTTCTGGTGACAGGGCACTTGGTGTACCGCCCCCAAAGAACACACACTGAATTGGCTTAGCCTGTACCATGTTATCATGTTTCGCCCAGGCAATTTCCTGCAATAAATGCTCTACATATTCATTTTCCCTTGCCTCATTGGTATGATTCTGGAAAAAACCACAGTAAAGGCAGATATGACTGCAAAAGGGAATGTGGATATAGGCCATGCGTTTTCTGCCGCTACTGGCTTCCCCTGCCATAAGCTTCTGCCACAGTCCCTGAGTCTGGCTGGGAGCTACTGGCTTGCTGTTCATGCCTGGATGCACAGCTCTCTTTCCTTTAAAGCCATACTGCAGGGCATTAGCATCTCCAGAGCCGATCAATGACTGATAGCGCTCTGGATTTTTCTGCAGCTTTGACAAAAATTCCTGTAAAGTTTCTGCCATATTATGCCTCCAGCTTTGCTTTTAATTCTGCAAAATACTGTCTTGCAGCTGCCAAATCTGCCTCATCAGGATGCTTCTTAGCCTCTTCCAGACGCTTCCTGCGGTCTTCATTCATAGCATGAGGATGTCCCTCTGGGAACATGGTCTTCATGCGCTCAATCATCTTGTAGGATACTGCCCCCTGGCAGATAAACTGTCCTACTACCTCATTGCTGCTGTCAAAGAGCTTGCTGATATTGTCCAGGCATTTTTTAGCATGGTCAGAATCTGGATAAGCACCTAAAGTAGCGAAAACCGCCACCTTCTTGTTTTTAATGGTTTTAATAAATTCCTGTGCTTTAGCATCTGCAGTGCCCCTGTCAATCCAGGTTCCGATTACTACTAAATCGTAATCACTAACATCAGGATTTTCCTCAACCTTCACTGCTTCCAGATTGTCATCTAAGCCATAGGCAACGGCACTGGCTACCTTCAGGGTATTACCAGTTAAACTAGAAACTACAACAATACTTTTCATTTTTATCCTCCTGAAAACTTATTCAAATTCACTATAATTATTTAAACGCCATACACTCCAGGCAAAGCCGGCAATTGCCGTCAGCAGCAATATGGCAACACTGATAACTGCTGAGCCATCCCAGGAGGTTAAACGCAATAAACTGTTAGCCAGACTCAGTGGCAGATACTTTACTGCCATCTGCACCATATCTGGCAGATTGGTAATTGGGAAAAATGAGCCGCAGAAAAATGTCATTGGCGTAATAAAGAAATTAACGATTATGGAAAACTGCTCCTGCCCCTTAATGGACATACCTACTGCCACACCAAAGGAGGCAAAGCACATAGCTGTTAATACCAGGCCAATAATGCCAGGTATGGTCAATGTAGCTATATCAAAGAACAGCCAGGCTGCCAGGGCTATGATAACACCGGCAAAAACACCTCTGGTAACACCTGCCATAGCCAGGCCAAAGGCAAGGGATTTCTCACCAATAGGACTCAGCTTCAAGGTCTGGAAGGTTCCATAGTAAAAGCGGGCTGCACTGATGGAAATCACTGTCTGCTGAAAGCTGTTCATCATAACGGATATAGCCATCATGCCTTTAGCTAAAAAGCCAATATAGCCGCCTGCTACATTGACAGAATCCCCTAAGCCCCAGCCAAAGGCCAGCAGATAAATCATAGGAAACAAAAGGCCAGAGAATAAATACCCCAGATTGCCCATGCGGCGCATCAGCATCCTTAGTTCTCTTTTATATACGGGAATCCATTTCATCACTTCTGCCTCCCTTCCCCTGTTACCAGAGACAGGTAAGCATCCTCTAATGTGCCCTTATCCTGCATCACCCTGTGCTTGATGCCAGCAGCAGTATCTGTCAGCAGTACTCTGCCCTCTTTTAAGAAGGAAATTCTGTCACAGAGCAGCTCAGCCTCCTCCATATAATGGGTAGTAAGCAAAATAGTAGTGCCAGCTTCCTTCAGCATCTGCACCTGCTGCCATACCTCCTGGCGCATAGCAGGATCAAGGCCTACTGTAGGTTCATCCAGAATCAGTATCTTAGGATCAGGCAGAGATGCTCTGGCTATAGTTGCCCGCCGCTGCATGCCGCCAGAAAGCTGCCTTGGCTTTTTCTCCCGCCACTCTTCCATGTGGAATTTCTGTATGAGGGCTTCTGTCTGGTCCTTAATATCCTTTAAGCCATACAATTCACCATAACAATAAATACTCTCATATATGGTCAGTTCTTTTTCCAGATTATTTTCCTGAGGTACCAGCCCCAGCATTGCCTTCTGGGCATCAGTACGGGTTCTTTCCGCCTTTTCCCCCATCAGATATATCTCGCCCTGCTGCCATGGGCCTAAGCCGCAAATCAAGCGGATAAGTGATGTCTTACCAGCACCATTTGGCCCTAAAAGCCCTAGGATTTCTCCCTGCTTTACCTGCAATGATACACCCTGTAATATTTTCTTGCCTTTAGCACTGCAATAAAGGTCCTTTACCTCTATAGCCAGAGGCATTGTCTGATTTTCCATTAAACTGCTACACCTGCCTGCATATTTTCTCGGATAACATCAGAGGGTAAGCAGATTAATTCCTTGTGTCCTGCCTGTTCCATGGTAAAAATCTTATTTTCCACACCATACAGCTGACGGATTAACTGCTCCTTAAAAACATCCTCTACTTTGCCATCAGCTATAATTTTACCATCTTTAAGGGCAATTATTCTATCACTATACCTGGCAGCATGATTTAAATCATGCAAAACCATCATTACCGTCAAGTTCAGTTCCTCATGGAGTCTGTGAATAAGGTCCATAAGCTCCAGCTGATGCCTGATATCAAGATAGGTAGTAGGCTCATCTAAAAGCAGTATCTCTGGCTCCTGTGCCAATGCCAGTGCCAGGCGTACCCGCTGCCTTTCACCACCTGATAGTGACATGACCCTGCGGTATTGATAATGGGGCAGATTAGTCAGTGCCAGGGTTTTATCCACTATTTCCTTATCCTTTTTCCCCAGCTCATCTAAAAAGCCCCGGTAAGGCATCCTGCCCATGGTTACTAAATCTCTCACTGTCATATCCCCTGGGAAATCTGCACTTTGGGGCATTATGGCTAAAATCCTGGCCACATCCTTCTCAGACATTTTATTGATACTTTTTCCTTTGAGGATAATATCCCCTTTATTTACCGGCAGCAGCCTGCCTAAAGCTCTCAGCAGAGTAGACTTGCCTGAGCCGTTAGGTCCTATAATAGAAATAATCTCTGCCTGCTTAACCTCCAGGTTGATATTTTCTGCTATAATTCTTTCACCATAAATAATCATCACAACCATGGCAAAAAGCCCTGCACCTGCCGTGACGCCAATAATCCCCGGATCTGCCAGAGGATTACGCAAAATTCCCTGTAAAATGCAGCCTGCCAGTGCCAGATTAATCCCTGCCAACGCCCCGCAGATAACTCTTGGCATGCGGATAAGGTGTACCACCCGGTAGTTATCGCTCTGGCTGATACCTAAAAGCCCATCCTGCACCTCCTGCCAGGTAAGATTAACTATACCAAGGGACATGCCTGTAAAAATTGCCAGCAGTAAAGCTAAAATTCCTGTATATATAGCTAACTTCCTCTTAAAAGCCAGCGGATGCTTCAGCTTCAGCTGTGTGCTGCCTGCTGCCTCCACTGAAACAGTGGAATTTCCTGATATATTCATGAAATACTCCTTACATTTATTATTGCAAATAGAAATGAATTGGCACAGTGATGGTTATGGTATCCCCCGCTCCGTGTTCAAAGGGACATGAGCTTCTCACTGCTGCCAGTGCTGCTTTATCTAAGCTGCTGACACCAGATGAGCCTGCTATACCACTGTCCAGCAGGCTTCCCCCTGCAGATATGGTAGCATAAACAGTAACTACCCCCTGCTGGTTGCGCTTCATAGCCATATAAGGGTATTCCTTATTAGACTCTACCCTGCTGGCAAAACGGCTGGCTATACTGCCAATACTTTCTGTAGCAGCACTGCCACTAGAACCAGCTGACTGGCTGCCAGCATTTGATGTACTGCTGTAGTTTTCACCATCGGTACTGCCACTGGTACTGCTCCCGCCATAGGCTGCGGTACTGCTGCCATTGCCATTGGCCACAGCACCATCGCCATTTACTGCAGCCATATCACTGCTTAAAAGAGCCTGATTGCCAGTACTGTCAGCCATGGCCGCCTTCTGGACAATATTTTCAGCAACCTCCTGGGCAATCTGGGCAGTAAAGCTGTTATCAATTACCTGCTCAGGTCTTGCTTCTGGTGTAACTTGCTGTTCCTCAGCTATATCAGGGGCCAGCTCCACCACAGTTTCTATTTCCGGTGACTCAGTGCCAATATAACTGCCCCCCAGCATTGCCAGAAACAGGATAGCTATAATATGCAGGATACAGGATAGTGGAACAGGGCTGGCTGCTCTTTTCAGAATTTGTGCACTCATCTTTACCTCTGCACCCCTATTTCTTTGCTGCTAAGGATATTTTCTGAATCCCGCATTGCTTCATTTCATCCAGCACAGCAATAAAATGAGCATAATCTACATCTGCATCTGCCCGCAGAACCATGGAAATATTAGCCTTATCTGGCTGAGCCTTCAGTATTTCCTGCAGCTCCTGTACTTCTATGCCCTGAGTTCCCAGGTATACCCTGCCATCCTTAGCAACTGTTACCTGCAGTGATTTCACTACATCAGTCTGAGCTGAAGCTGCCTGGGGCAGATTGATTTTTATGGTCTGCTGGTCAGTCATATAAAGAGTGCTCAGCATGAAAAATACCAGCAGGAAGAAAATAATATCTATCATTGGAATAATCATAATCTGAGGAGATTTCTCAATTCTGGTACTACAAAGCCTCATTTATGCGCCTCTCCTCTCCATGCCTGTCTGCAGCCTCTCCTCTGCATTTCTGCTATTCAGGCTGGTATCCATTGGCAGAGCCTCCATAAATACGGCAGATGTCTGCTCTAATGTATTCATCATATTATCCAGCCAGTAACCAAAAAAGCTGTGGCCTAAAAGTGCAATAACTGCCACCGCCAGGCCTGTTGCCGTAGCTACCAGAGCCTCACCTACACCACCAGTAATAGCCATAGGCGAGCCCTGCTGCAGATTAAATACGCTAAAGGACTGGATCATGCCAATAACAGTACCCATCAATCCCAGAATTGGCGCTAAAGTAACTATCATGCCTAAAACAGACAGTCCCTTTTTGAGCCTTGCTGCCTCTAGCTGAGCCGCCATTTCCATGGATTTTTCCGGATTGCGTCTTAACCTGTAAGCCTGAAAACCTGCTGCTACCATATTCCCTGCCGCGGTATCAGCATTGCTGTAGCCAGCCTGCAGCTCTTTATTCTTTTCATTATCTCTGATAAAGGCCATATTCTCTTCCAGCCTGCTTACAAACTCCTTGCAGTTAACTGCTTTCTTTTTGTAGTAGCGCAGCCTTTCAATGATAATAGCCAGAGACAAAATTGAACACAACAGCAGCAAATACATAACTATGCCGCCACGGCTGAACCAATGAGCTATTGTAGCTAAAATATCCATTACGAAATCTCCTTTACTAAAACAACGGAATTATTTAATGATTATGATAATTGTTATCATAATATAAGTATAAATTAATCCCCAAAAGGGACAATCTCCCTTTCAGGGATTATTGCTAAATTTATGATAATAATTATCAATCACAATACAGATAATAGCACTTCATATTTTAGCTGTCAAGACATCTCATGAACAAATATGAATTTTATATAAAATAATTCATATTTATTAATTAGTTAACCGCTTGCAGGCAACTACTAATTTTTACCCTTGTTTTCTTTTTGCTATAGCCTTATAATCTTAAATGGTTTGTCTATAATATATACTAATAGGAGCATAATTTATGGAAATCAATACTCTTTTATATTTTTTAATGTCTTCCGTTATTATTACCATTGTCCCTGGACCAGATAATATGTATCTGCTGGCTCTCAGCCTTGGTTCTGGTGTCCGCCAGGGTCTGGCCCTGACCTGTGGCCTGGCCAGCGGTGTGATTTTTCATACTACTTTGGTAATTTTAGGTGTAGCAGTACTGCTGCAGCAATCCCCTCTGGCTCTGCAGCTGATAAAATATATAGGTGCTGCTTATCTGCTATACCTGGCCTGGAAGGCTTTTCACACCACAGGGGAGCTGCATGTGGAAGGAACTGCCAGCAAGCAGCAGTTTTTCAATATTTACCGCCGTGGTGTGCTGATGAACGCTTTGAATCCCAAGGTTCTGCTTTTCTTTCTGGCCTATCTGCCTCAGTTTGTCAGCATGAATGACCCTGACATGGGCTGGCATTTTGCTCTTCTAGGCCTTATTTTCAGTCTCCAGACTCTGGTCATCTTTGGCCTGATAGCTATAGGTGCTGGCAAAATCCACGACTTTATCCTGTCTATAAAGAATTTTAACCGCATTATGGGTATTATCCAGGGCTGCCTGTTAGTACTTATTGCCGGGGCAATTCTCTTAATGTAATATAATACAAAAAAGCTGCTATGACATAATGTGGTTACCTCCAATGGTTAGAATTTGAATCTAACTTTTGGACGTAACCTCAAAAGCATAGCAGCTTATTTTTTTACTCATAATTCACTTTTTCCAAATACAAACCCTGAGCAGGAGCTGTAGCCCCAGCCTTTGTTCTATCTTTAGAAGCCATTATTTCCAGGAACTTTTCTACAGATGTCCGGCCCAGCCCAACATTCACCAATGTTCCTACTATATTTCGCACCATGTGGTACAAAAAGCCATCCGCAAAGAACCTCATTTCTATGATTTTGCCTTCCTGCTTTAAAGCAGCCTCATAAATATTTCTTACTGGGCTTACAGGAGGGCCACCAGCTGCCCGGAAGGCACTGAAATCATGCTTTCCCTCGAGATGCTTCAGACAGGTCTCCATAGCCTCAGTATTCAGCTGCGGCCTTACATTCCAGCTGTAGTTTCTCTCAAAGGGATCTGGAATATAGCCCTGATAAATTCTGTAAATATATGATTTGCTTTTAGCACTGTGGCGGGCACTAAAATCTCTGTCTGCCTCAAAGGCTTTCAGCACTACAATATCTGGTGGCAATATGCTGTTAACTGCTCTGGGAATACGATCCACTGGTATGCTGCCATCTGTAAAGAAATTTACCACCTGCTGTCTGGCATGAACACCTGCATCCGTACGCCCGGCTGCCGCCAGTTCAATAGTATCACCACAGACCTGCTGCAGCTTCTCCTCCAGCACATTTTGTACAGCCTCTATGGGAGGTGTCTGCCTCTGGAAGCCATGATAATTTGTGCCATCATAGGCTACCCAGAGACAGATATTGCGCTGCCTTTTTTTCATGATTGCTTTATTTTCAGGTTTCATTTTCCCTCACATAAAATATTTATTCTCAAACTGGCATACATATTCTGATACCAGATAGAATTATCAAATATATGATAAAAATCCCAATAGCCAGAAAATCCAGCTTGTGCATGCGCATTGCCTTCATGCGGGTGCGGCCTATACCACCTCGGTAGCTTCTGGCCTCCATAGCCATAGCCAGCTCCTCTGCCCTGCGGAATGCAGAAATAAACAGTGGCACTAATATAGGTATCATGCTTTTGGCTTTAACCATAAAATTACCTTCTCCAATATCAGAGCCTCTGGATTTCTGCGCCTTGATTATTTTGTCTGTTTCTTCCAGCAAGGTTGGTATGAACCTTAAGGCTATGGTCATCATCATAGCCAGCTCATGAGCTGGAAAACCAAGCTTTTTCAGTGGAGCAAAGAGTATCTCCAGCGCATCTGTCAGCATAAGGGGCGATGTGGTAAACATCAAAAGGGATGATACTGCTATCAGCAGCACCAGCCTTAATGCTATAATAAAGCCCCGCACTATGCCCTCATAGGTCAGGTTAAAAATCCACAGCTTGCACAGAGTTTCTCCTGGGATGGTAAACATCTGGATAATAAAGGTGAATAACAAAATCCACCACATGGGCTTAATGGATTTCAGCACCATAACTGGCGGAATTTTAGACATTTTAATGGCTGCTAAGGCAAAAGCAGTATTTAAAGCATAGCAGTAATTATTATCTAAAACGAAAATGGCCAGGATATAAAAAAACAGCAATACTATTTTTACTCTGGCATCCATGCGATGCAGCAGTGAATTGCCAGGAAAATATTGTCCTAAGGTAATATCTGTCAGCATCTGCTCCGCCCCCTTACTGCCTGAGCAATAGCTTCCACAGCCTTGTCCATGATATATATATCAGAATTTACAGAAAGCCCTGCCTGCTGCAATTTCTCCATTATCTGTGTTATCTGAGGCACCTCCAGACCTGCCTGCTGGATAATCTCCTGCATTTTAAACACATCTGCAGGTTTTCCTTCAGCTGCCACCTTGCCTTTATTAAGGATGATAACCTTATCTGCCAGACGGGCAATATCATCCATGTTATGGGAAACGATAACTATAGTAGTCTTTTCTTTAGCATGCAGCTCCCTGATACGCTGCAGCAAATCCTCTCTGCCTTGAGGATCCAGCCCTGCAGTAGGCTCATCCAGTACCAGGTACTTTGGCTTTAAGGCTACCACTCCTGCTATGGCTACCCGCCGCATCTGGCCGCCACTAAGCTGAAATGGTGAACGCTTGCTGTATTTTTCATAATCAAGGCGTACAAATGCCATGGCATCCCTGACTCGTGTAGCAATTTCATCAGCACTGCAGCCGTAGTTTTTCGGACCAAAAGCAATATCCGCTTCTACAGTTTCTTCAAAAAGCTGATGCTCAGGATATTGAAAAACCATGCCAACGCTGCGCTTAGCTGCTTTTACCTTGCTTTTATCCTTGCACTGCCATATATCTGTACCATCAATAGCAACAGTTCCAGCTGCGGGCTGCAGCAAGCCGTTCAAGTGCTGTATGAGCGTTGATTTACCGGAACCTGTATGGCCGGCAATAGCAGTAATACTGCCATCTGGTATAGTTATGGTTACATTGTCTAAGGCCAGATGCTCAAAAGGAGTTTTGGGCATATATACATAAGAAATATCTTTTAATTCTATTGACATAATGCTTTCACCAAATCCTCCTGGGAAATTACTGTCTGAGGCAGCCTTATTCCCTTCTCCTGCAATTTATAAGCCATTTCTGCAACCATAGGTACAGCCAGGCCCAAAGCCTTCATCTCTTTGATATGGCTAAAGATATCCTGTGGTGTCCCAT
>JAFPCE010000131.1 GCA_017390245.1 Selenomonadaceae bacterium | reverse complement strand
TACCATTTCGCCAATTTCCTCATTAAATATATCCCGGACAATGCGGATAACCAGATCAGCATCCCGATACAGCAGATTTTCCCCATGCACCACCTTGAATTTTGCTTCTATAGATGCCCACAGCTTAACCAGATAATTAATATCCTGCTGTATAATTTCTGCCGGCTGTCCTTCTGCTACAGTGCGGAGAATAATACCCATACCTTTTGGACAGGCCTTCTGGGCGATATCATACAGGCGACTGCGCTCCTCCTCCGAAGCAATGCGATGGGATGTGCCAATATAAGCTGAATGAGGCATCAATACCACATAACGTCCTGGCAGTGTGAGATGCAAGGTAGCCCTTGGTCCCTTTGTTCCCACTTCATCCTTGGTAATCTGCACTGGCAGAGACTGGCCTACATGAATTTTCTGGCGCTTACCGCCTTTTCCTTCAGCTGTACCATCTCCCACAAAGAGAAAAGCATTTTTGCTTTTGCCAATATCCACAAAAGCAGCCTGCATGCCAGGCAGCACGTTCTGCACAACCCCCTTATAAATATTTCCCACTAAATGAGAATGCTTCGGACGCTCCAGCTCAAGGCCAATAAGCTCACGGCCATCAACAATAGCCATCCGGGTCTCCTCCGGCATCACATTTACCACAATAGACTTCAAGCTGAACACCTCCTCTGCATTTCTTGAAGTGCTTATTAATTGCAAATTATATATTAGCTGCTAATTCCTCTGCAAAAACCACAGCCATCTTCTCAAACAGAACCTGTTTGCAGATATTAAACTAAATCTATCAGCGGTTTGCCTTGTCCCAGCATTTCCTTGCGATGAATCAAAGCTCTTTTATATTCCACCGGCAATTCATATTGCTGGCAAAGCCCATCTAGTACCTCTCCTGGCTTTACGCTGCCAGACTGAGTCAGGGCAATGTCCATATCCAGCTTCACCAGATCACCACACATGGAAAGCTTCACTGGCTGCAGCATATACTGCTTTACTTCAATCTCCTTGTTCTGCTTAGGCGTAACGCGGTGCACAGTAAAGGATTCTGCCGCATTAAACTTCTTAATTACTGCAGCAGCCTTATCCCAGTCACCTGTAAGCGGAGCAAACACCTCGTAAACAGCTTCCTCCACCTCAGCCATCAGAGCCTTGTGTTTCTTACCCTTGCAAGGCTTCGGCTCTTTAACAGGCTTTAATTTCAACAGCTTCACACCATCTGGCAGTGCTGCCTTTAATTTATCAAATACCTCTGGCTGGCAGAGATTTTTCGTCAGCTCAAAATCCACATACTCAGCTTCGCTGGTAACCCCTAAAGAAAGCGCTGAGGCAAAAGCCAGCTTCAAGTGTGGATTAAATCCCTCTGAATAGGCTGCCGGCAGCTTAGCCCGGCGGATAGCCCTTTCCATGACACCAGCATAATCAAGATGGGATATATAGCGGATTTCAGCGCCCTTAGTAATTTTTGCTCTGTACTTAAACATTCTCACGCCTCCAATCCACAATCTTCGCCTTCAGGCTTGGACATACACCACAAGCAGAACATTTGCCACGTCGGCAGTCCTCTGTTAGGGTCTCAGCTACGGCCTTTTGCCATTCCCGCATCAGGAAATCACGGCTTACGCCAGGAGTAGTATGTTCCCAAGGCAATGCCTCATCAAAGCTTCTGGTGCGCTGATTGTACTCAGTAATATCAATGCCGCACTTTTTAAAGGCTTCATGCCATACCTCATTTTTAAAGAGGTCGCTCCAGCCATCAAACTTAGCACCATCTGCCCAGGCCTGGTAAATAACCTGGCTCAGGCGCCTGTCACCACGGGCAATAGCCCCTTCAATGACGCTTAAGCGGGCATCATGGTAGCCAAACTTCACTGCACGCTCAGTAATACTGTCCTTTAAAAGCCGCTGGCGCCGTTCAAATTCTTCCTTTGGCAGCTGGCCGAACCACTGGAATGGTGTATGTGGCTTTGGCACGAAGCAGGATACGCTGATATTAACAGTTACGCCCCATTTGCCAGTAACCTCCTTGTACTTTCTGACAACCTTTTCTGCCAGCTTGGCAATGCCCACAATGTCCTCATCAGTCTCAGTAGGCAGGCCCATCATAAAGTACAGCTTTACCTGCTTCCAGCCCTGCTTAAAGGCAGCACTAGTAGCTTCCAGCAGGTTTTCCTCTGTAACACCCTTATTAATAACGTCACGCAGGCGCTGAGTACCAGCCTCAGGAGCAAAGGTAAGACCGCTTTTTCTTACCTGCTGCATCTTATGAGCCAGGTCGATAGAAAAGCTGTCAATACGCAGTGATGGCAGAGAAAAGCTTACCTTTTCCCCCTCAAAATCCTTAAATAAATCATCTACCAATTCACCCAAACAGGAATAATCAGCAGAGCTTAAAGATGTCAGGCTCATTTCGTTATAGCCAGTAGCATCCACCATTTTTCTAGCCAGCTCACGCAGGTGATCCTTGCTGCGCTCCCGGACCGGCCGGTAAGAAGTACCTGCCTGGCAGAAACGGCAGCCTCTGGTACAGCCACGGAAAAGCTCCAGCATTATACGGTCATGAACCACACCAATATATGGCAGCACAGGCTTCTCTACAAAGGGCACGCTGTCCATATCTTTGATAAGACGCTTATAAATAACAGGTCTTGCCTCTGGCACTGCCGGTTCAATTGCCTTAAACAGGCCCTTTTTATCATAAGTAACATTATAAAGACTTGGCACATAAATACCATCCAGCTTGGCCAGCTGCCGCAAAAAGCCCTGCCGGCCTCCCTGCCTGCCTGCGTTTTTCCACTGAATAAAGTTCTCTGCCACCTCACAGATAAGCTCTTCACCTTCTCCTACAATGAAGAAATCAAAGAAATCCGCAATAGGCTCAGTATTGTAAACACAAGGTCCGCCACCTACGACAAAAGGCTCATCCTCAGCCCTGTCCTTACTCCATATATGAAGGCCCGCCAAGTCAATCATATTCAATACATTGGAATAAATCATCTCATATTGCAGAGAAAAACCTAAAAAATCAAATTCCTTAATAGGATGAAAGCTTTCCAGCCCAAAAAGAGGAATATTCCTATCCCTCATAATGGCTTCCATATCAGTCCAGGGAGCATATACCCTTTCACAGGCAGTATCCTCTCTTCTGTTAAGCACCTCATACAAAATCTTCAGGCCCAGATTGGACATGCCCACTTCATATACATCAGGCAAAGCCAGGGCAAAATGACAGCCCACACTGTCCCATTCCTTATGCACAGCATTCAGCTCATGGCCAGTATAGCGGGCCGGCTTTTCCACAGCCTGTAAAACTTCAGGTTCTAAGTTAATAATCAATTTCTTCCCTCACACTCATACATTCATACACATTTATACTTATTCTGCTTCTCTGACGGAAGCTTATACTAAAATTGCAGCTTCTGATTTCTCATATATATATTCAGCAATATAGTTATAGCAAAAATATTAGTAGTCAGCGCACTGACGCCATAGCTCATAAAAGGAAGCGGAATACCAGTAACAGGCATAATACCTGCAGTCATGCCCACATTAACCAGCACATGGAAAGCCAGCATAGAGGTAATACCCACTGCCATCAGCATGCCAAAGCTATCCTGAGCCTGTTTGGCAATCTGAATGCCACGCCACAATACAATCAGATAAAGAATTAACAGGAAGGCTGCTCCTACAAAGCCCAGCTCCTCTCCTACTACTGCAAAGATAAAGTCAGTGTGGTTCTCCGGCAGGAAGTTCAGCTGGCTCTGAGTTCCCTCAAAAAGTCCCTTACCAAACAGCATACCTGAACCAATAGCAATCTTTGACTGGATAATATGATAGCCAGACCCCAGTGGATCTACATTTGGATCCATAAATACCATAATACGCATTTTCTGGTAATCCTTCAAAAAATGCCACAATATTGGCATCATGGCCACTCCTGCGCCAAAAATACCTGCCAAAAGCTTCAAGTTAATACCACAGGCAAAAATCATACCAAAGAAAATAGCCATAAACACCAGTGATGTACCCAAATCCGGCTGTTTTAAAACCAGCAGGAAGGGCAGTCCCACATAGGCAGCTATAGGCAGCAAATCTGAAAAGGTATTCAGCTTGCCAATCTTATCCTTCAGCAGATTAGTCAGAGCAATAATCATGATGATTTTAGAAAACTCCGACGGCTGTATACTCACAGGTCCCAGCTGAATCCAGCGCTGGACCCCCAGGGCAGACTGTCCCACAAACATAACCGCCAGCAGCATAATAAGATTAAAAATATATATTTTGTTGCCATAGCCCTGCAGCATTTTATAATCAAAATTCATTAAAAATACGGCAATAGCAACATTAATCAGCGCAAAAATACCCTGACGCTGCACAAACCAGTAGCGTTCCTCACTAGGAGTATTAATATGAGTAGCACTGTCAATAATCACCAGGCTCATAACCACAATAGCAACCACAGCCACCAGCAGCACCACATCAGTTTTACGCAAATTCTTTTTATTAATAAACAAAGCTCCACCCCCTGGCGCAGTATTTCTATCTTAACCTTAATATAATAACATGAAGCCCACAAAGAAACAATAAAAAAATGGCTCTTCCCAAATAGGAAGAGCCATTTTCATATTCTTAATGATGCTTCATATTCTGTACCGGTATATTTGCCACCAGTGCCACAGAATCATCCACATTCTCCAGGGTAATCTCCATATCGCTCTGATTAATCACCATATACTTGGAAATAACCTGGATAATATCATCTCTCAGCTGATTCATCATCTCAGGAGAAACGCTGGCACGGTCCTGTATCAGAACCATCTGCAGTCTGCGCTTGGCAACCTTACCAGACTTTTCCTTAGAAAAAATTTTCAACAGTGAATCCAACATAGGGCTGCCCTCCTTAAATACCTAAAGCCTTTTTCAAACGCTTAAACAGGCCTTCCTTTTCAAATTCCATAAATGGAATATCCTCACCTAAAATTCTGCCAACAATATTAGCATAGGCACGGCCTGCCTGAGATTTCGGGTTGCCTACCAATGGCTCACCACGGTTAGCAGAAGTAACAACCATCTCATCATCTGGCACCTGGCCAATACACTTAACAGCCAGAATATCGTCAATATCACTCATATCCATCATATCGCCGCTTTCCACCATCTGAGGGCGAATTCTGTTAACAATAAGGCTGATGTTGTCTTTTTCAGCACGTCCCAGTTCACCAATAATCTTATCGGCATCCCGGACTGCAGAAACCTCTGGCATGGTTACTACAATGGCTCTGTCAGCTGCTGCAATAGCTGTCTTGAAGCCCTGCTCAATACCTGCAGGACAGTCAATGATAACGTAATCATATTCCTTCCTGAGTTCATCACAAAGTACTATCAGCTGGGCAGGATTAACTGCTGACTTATCCTTAATCTGAGAGGTTGGCAGCAGGAAAAGGCTTTCATACTTTTTGTGGCGCACCAGCGCCTTCTTATAAGGTATGCGTCCCTCAGTAACATCTACCAGATCATACATAATACGATTTTCCAGACCTAACAGTAAATCCAGATTTCTCAGGCCAGTATCAGTATCAATTAATACTACGCTTTTACCTCTCTGTGCCAAGCCTACACCAATGTTAGCTGTGGTAGTAGTCTTACCTACACCGCCCTTACCTGATGTAATAACAATAACCTCACTCATGCAACAAATCCTACCTTTCTATTGGCTCAATGACAATCTGCCCATCTTTTATATATGCCTTTTCGGCGAAATTATTTTTCTCAATATTATCTGGAGACCTGGCAATGAGATTAGCTATTCTAACCTGAGTTGGCAGAAGACAATCTGCCACCACAAAAGCCTCTATATCACCAGCAGCACCAGCGTGTACTATACCGCGGCAGGTACCACGGATATCAATGCTGCCTGCAGCTACTATGCTAGCCCCTGGGTTAACATTGCCGCAAATCATCACTGAACCGTTACTGGTAATCTGCTCACCATTACGTACTGTACGGTTCACTACTGTCATTTCCTGCTGGCTGATGCCACTATTAGCTGCCTGCTGACCTTGATTCTGCTGTGTATTTACATTAACCTTTGGCTGTTCCTTCTGCTGAACAGCTGTGTTTGTGCTGTTAGCAATATTTAAGCCCTTATTGGTTAAAAATTCACTAATACCTTTTTTTACATTTTTATTTAAATCAGCTACCACCAATTTAAATTCTGTGCCTTCAGGGAAAAATTCAGGGTTTTCCGCCAGCTTCTTCTCCAGCTCGGCCTGTACTTCCTCCAGCTTGGCTGAACTGTCAACTATCAGCTGGAAGCCATCAGCACCACCCTTGATTTTTATTAGTTCCTGGCCCATTTTTTCACCGCCTGAAAAACTATACCTGTTACTTAATTTTTTGGCTTATTTTTATCTTTATCAGCATCTGCAGCCTTTGGAGCATTCAGATGGAAAGCTGCATCCAGAATCTTCTTGCCAATTGGCACTGCAGACTGGGAACCATAACCACCCTGCTCTACGATAACCGCCACCACAATGCTTGGATTATCAAATGGCCCGTAGGCTACAAACCAGCCGTGGTCACGACCATGGGGATTCTCAGCTGTACCAGTTTTGCCCGCAATATCAATAGGATAATCACGGCCGAAAACAAATGCTGCTGTACCAAATTTAGTAACGCCCCGGAGGCCTCTCTGTACCAGGCGGATAATGCGGTCCTCTACATCCAGCTGGCCTACAAGCTCCGGCTTAAACTGCTGCACTACATTGCCATTGCCATCTACGATTTTATCAACCAGATAAGGCTTATACCGCTTGCCATTGGCTGCAATTTCACCCATAATCATGGCTGCCTGAATCGGAGTTACCAGATTAAAGCCCTGGCCTATGGCAGCATCAAAGGTTTCTGCCAGATACCAGTCCTCGTTGAAGACTCGCTCCTTGTACTTGCGGCTAGCTACCAGACCCTCAGACTCATAAGGCAGATTAATGCCTGTAGTCTTGCCCAGTCCGAACATTCTTGAATATCTTTCCAGCTCATCGATACCGAGACGGTTACCCATTTCATAGAAGTACACGTTATCGGAATGAGCCATGGCCTCTTCAAAGTTAATCCAGCCTAAAGCCTCACCATCTGCATTCCCCTTTGGAATCAGCCAGTGATGACCTGAGTCAAAAATTTTCTCTTCTGGTGATACCTTTGCTTCAGAAAGGGCTGCTGTACCAGTTACAATCTTAAAGGTTGAACCTGGCGGGTACTCACCAGTAATAGCTTTATTATCCATAGGATAATAAGGATTATTGTTAATTCTCTCCCAGTTTTTGGAAGAGATGCCATTTACAAATAAATTAGGGTCAAAGGAAGGACGGCTGACAATGGCCAATACTTCGCCAGTCTGGGGGTTCATTACCACAGCAGCTGCTGCATGAGCGCCAATCTGAACCAGCTGCTCATCAATAGCCTTCTCTGCTGCTGCCTGAATATCCTTATCAATAGTGAGATATAAATCGTTACCAGGTGTAGGATCCTTACGTCCCAGCACCTGTACTGGCTTACCAGTTACATCAACCTCTACCTGTTCACCGCCATTTTCACCACGGAGCTCATGATCATAGATCTTCTCCAGGCCAAACTTACCGATGATATCACCGCTTTTGTAGCCCTCTTCTTTTTTCTTTTCCAGTTCTGCATCGCTGATTTCGCTAACATAGCCAAAGGCGTGAGCCCCCTGCTCATGGTAAATATACTCACGAATAGGCAGCACCTCAATAACAACGCCAGGATACAAGTCCTTCTGCTCAGCAATGATAGTGGTCAGCTCCGGACCTACATCATTTTTTATGCGGATAGGGTCAAAGCCTACATGATCATCAATTTTCTTGTGAATCTCTGCCACCGGCACATTCAGCAATCCTGACAGCCTGTTAAGAACGTCCTCGGAAACTGGTTCAGTCAATGGCAAGAGAGAAACCGCAAAGCCAGGATGGTTAGTTACCAGCATATTGCCATTGCGGTCATACATAGTACCTCTTGGTGCTACTGCAGGTACAATACGTATTCTGTTACCGTCTGCCAGACTGGCATAATATTCACCATCGTAAACCTGCAAATATCCCATGCGGGCAATCAAAACTACGATAACCAGCACTATAATATAGCCCAGTACCTTCAAACGCCCGCTGAAAAGGTCTTTTTCCGACATGAAAACTCTCCCAAATTTTGTGTTTCTTACCTATATAAATATGAATAATCCAAAACAGCTTTTTAAATATCACTGTTTCTTTTCATGAAATCTTTCCTCCACCATGTTCACCAGCGTGTGTACCGGCCAAGCAAAGATTACATTGTAACAGAGCATAGGCAGCAATCTGTACTGCACATGCTCTACTGGATAAAAAGTATAGTCTATACAGAAAATAATTATCTCAAATGCCAGGAAGGAGCCTGCTGTGCAAACCATGGAGCCTACCACTGGCAGGAAAAACCTGTCCCGCACAACTCGGGTAGAAAAAATACCACAGGCAAAACCAATAATCATTTTGATAAAAATATTAATACCAAAATAACCACCTGTTGCCAGATCCTCAAACAATCCCAGCAAAAAGCCCATGAAGCTGCCTAAACGGCTGCCCTTAAAAAAGGCATAGGATGCTGTCACCAAAAGCAGTATATCTGGTCCTGCACCCTTAAAATATATCAATGGTAACAGGGATGTCTGCAGTACAAACAGGCCAATAGCCAGCGCTGCCCAAGCCAAAAATTTCTTCATTATTTCCCAGCCTCATCATTGATAAAATTACCATCACTATCCGTTTCTGTACCTGGAGTCTGCACTGGTGCAGTCATCTTCTCCGGTGGTGCCTCACGGGATGCTGTGATAATCATAACATCCTCCAGCTTCTGGAAATCAGCTGCCGGCTCTAAAATAGCCTCCTCCAGAAGTCCGCCACCGGCATCCTTCAAGCTGACCACAGTACCCACCAGCAGTCCTTTAGGATAGATGCCGCCAAAACCAGAGGTAAAAACTGTATCCCCCTCTACCACGTCAGCATTTTTAGGAATATTAATCATCCTTGGATGCATTGGGTCCTGATTGTTGCCCTGCACGATGCCAGCCACCCTGGACTCAGGACGCTGAATCAGCGTACCAACAGAACAACGGGGATCTAATATCAGCTCGACCTTGGAAGCATTTGGTGCTACCTCAGTAACAATGCCTACTAAGCCCTTTTCTGTCAGTACTGGCATATTCTTGGCAATGCCATCACTGCTTCCACGATTAACTACAATAATGCTGGTCCAGGTATTTGACTCTCTGCCAATAACCTGAGCTGCCATCAAGTCAAACTGGGTTGCAGTCTGCTTATACTGCAGCAGCTGCCGGAGGCGCATGTTCTCAGCCTCATATTCTGCTGCCCTCATATTCTGCTGCCGCAGCTGAACCACTTCATTTTTCAGCATTTCATTCTGATAATAGGCAGAAACTAACTCCCAGATGGATGAAGTAACACCATTAATCTTATAACCTGCCCAGGAAACTGCCCGCTGAAAAGGAGCCAGCGCAGCCGTCACAGCCGGGCCGGAAAAAGGAGTAGTGAATCTTCCCTTAGCAGCAAAGAAAATCACAACAAAGACGCTGACAGCCACAAAAACCAATAGCCATATTGTTCTATGTGAATTCTTATCTCGTCTTACTCTGCTCATCTTAGCTCATTTTTCTAGTTGTCATAACAACACGCTTCAGTAATTCAATATTTTCTAAAGAACGGCCAGTACCCTCACCAACGCAGGACAAAGCATCCTCAGAAACCAGTACAGGCATGCCAGTCTCGTTGCTTAAAAGCTTATCCAGGCTGTTTAACAAAGAACCGCCGCCAGTCATCATGATGCCATGATCCATAACATCTGCTGCCAGCTCAGGCGGAGTCTTCTCCAAAGTGCTCTTAACAGCATCAATAATCTTAAATACAGGCTCACTTAAAGCATCTCTGATTTCACTGGCCTTTATCTTTAAGGTCTTTGGCAAGCCGCTAACCAAATCACGGCCTCTGATATCCATGGTCTTCTCAGTTGCCGGAGTAACAATAGCAGAACCAATAGTCATCTTGATTTCCTCAGCAGTGCGCTCACCAATCATCAGATTGTACTCACGCTTAATGTACTGCATGATGGAGTTATCCATCTCATCACCGCCAATGCGGATAGAGCAGCTGGTTACAATACCACCCAGAGAGATAACTGCAATCTCAGTAGTACCACCGCCGATATCGACAACCATGGAACCAGTTGCTTCCTCAACTGGAAGGCCAGCACCAATAGCAGCTGCCATAGGCTCCTCAATGAGATATGCCTCACGGGCACCTGCCTGCTGTGCTGCATCAATAACTGCACGCTTCTCTACCTCAGTTACACCAGATGGTACGCCAACAACAACACGGGGACGTACAAAGGACTTGGTATTCATAGCCTTGCGGATAAAGTATTTCAGCATAGCCTGTGTCACATCAAAATCCGCAATAACACCATCCTTCATAGGGCGGATAGCGATAATGCTGCCTGGAGTACGGCCAATCATGCGCTTTGCTTCATCACCAACAGCCAGAACATCACCACTATCGCTCTTTATAGCTACAACAGATGGCTCACGGAGAACAATGCCCTTGCCCTTAACGTGTACCAGTGTGTTTGCAGTACCTAAATCAATACCCATATCATGGGATAAACCACCAAATAAGCTCCACATAAAATTTTCTTACTCCCTTCAGATTACGCTTAGCATAGAAAGAGGTTGTGCCATCATAACCCATCAATCACAGCCTATGAGACATCAACCACTCTCAGTGCCAAGCCATTATATAAATTTCTTTGTTGCCTTTTTGCTTTGTTGTTTAAAATAACAAATTACTCTTTATTTTATCACACCTTTTTCTTTTAGGGAAATATATTTATTATCTCCTAGGATAATATGATCCAAAACCGGAATATCCATCAGTTTCCCC
>JAFPCE010000130.1 GCA_017390245.1 Selenomonadaceae bacterium | reverse complement strand
GCTCACTTAATGTTTTAAACCATCTCCGTGAGTCAGCTTTTATATAATATCTCAAGTTCCCTTGTTTGTCAAGAAGAATTTTGAAATATTTTGCTGTGCCCTTGGCTTAACAAGTCATCAAACTTTAAGCTCATGTAGCGACAACGATAAATATTTTACAGCAATTACCAATCTTTGTCAACACAAACTTTCAAAAAAATTTCCCCTGTCGCAGCAGGGGAAGATAACGTACTAATTATACACTTTTTGATTTCCTGTTTCTATGTATCAAATAGCCTGTCAGGCCATTGCCAAGGAAAATACCTGCTCCCATTATAGCAAGCATATCAGCATAGAATTTCAAGGTGGTTTCCCCAGTAGCAATGCTTACTCTTGGCGTTACCAGGGTTATATAGTCAATACAGCCTCTGTCAATAAAAGCAAAAATACCATAAGCACATATAATCAGACCAAAAAGCTTCAGCATTTTCCTGCTAGTCTGGCTCATTTCCCTGATTTTAAGCATATTGGTAAATTTTATCCAGTGCAGCCCCAGATGGAAGCTCATTAACACCAATCCCCAATATGCGCTGAAGGTATGCAGGAATCTTGCCAGACGTCTTGGTCCTAGAGGTGGTAAAAATGTAAAAACATGATGAGAAATCACCATACTGCTCCACATCAGCACCAGGGCATCTGCCAGAACCAGCAGCAACGTTGCTGTAAACAGCCAGCGCATAGCAGTGTACTTGCCTTTAAATATATTTTTATACCACTTTATGTTCAGTACATTGTGAATAATAAAGCAGGCCAGCATAATGGTTCCCACAATTTCATGAGGAAATCTTCCCCATAAATGAAACCCTATGCAAACCAGCAAGGTAATCACTAAAGCCCCGTCAATAACATTTCTCACAGCCTCACCACCTTCACTTTTATTAGTGATTATATCATATAAAGCTTGAAAATTATCTGAACAATTACAGACTTGCTCCTAATTTCTCTGCCTGATTGCCAAACTCAGAACGCTCCACTAAAGAACGCGCTCCGCAGCCTGTACCCAATACAACACCTAAACTTAACTTTAAGTCAAGATATTTTTTGACAAATTATTTTCGCTGGTTAAGCTATTTCTCGTAAAGTATTTGTCAAACTATAACAAATTATTTTCATTGGTTAAGCATAGTCCTGATACATGGATTGAACTCCTAAAACAAATTATTTTCGCTGGTTAAGCGATAGCTTAAAAGGGGCGGGCGGTCGGGAGCATGAAAAAGAAAATAATTTGTTTAAGCATAATTTTTAAATTTTAAATTTAAAAGGCGCGCAATACCATTCAGTATTACGCGCCCTTAAATTTAAAACTATTCTCTTATACCTTGAACCTGCCAATCAGCTTCTGCAGATCCTGTGCCAGCTCAGCCAGGCTCTGGGACGCTGCAGTAACATCTCCCTGAGAGCTCTGCTGGGAATTAACAGCCACAGAAATCTCACCAGTATCATCAGCAGTCTTCACAGCGATACGCTTCAAATCCTCAGAAGTTGCCAGAACCTCCTGGTTGCCTCTGGAAATAGCATTCATACGCTGGGAAACATCCTGCATGCCAGCAGATACCTGCTGGATATGAGCTACCAGCTCTGCAAAGAGCTCACCAGTCTTGCGGATGGTTGCAGTACCCTGCTCAACAGCGGTAGCACTGCTGCTCATGCCGGAAACGGCCTTATCAGTAAACATGGTAGAGGTATGAATCAGCTCTGCAACACGCTCTGCAGCCTCCTGGGACTGCTCAGCTAGCTTGCGGACCTCCTCTGCTACTACTGCGAAGCCACGGCCCTGCTCACCTGCACGTGCTGCCTCAATAGCTGCATTCAGTGCCAGCAGGTTTGTCTGGCTGGCAATAGAGGAAATAGTATCAACGATTTCACCGATTTCACGGGAATGCTCGCCCAGTGCCTGAATAGCATCCTGAGCCTCACCAATCTTAGAATTGATGGTATCCATCTGCTGGGTAGCCTGCTCCATAGCTGCCTTGTTGGCACTCATGGTAGCAATACTCTCATTAGTAGCATTCTGGGTATCACCCACCACATGGTTAACATTAGTAATATGGTCACCGATGTTCTGCATGGAAGAAACTGCATCCATTACCTGGCTTTCCTGCTGCTTAGAACCAGCCAGCACACCGTCAACGGTATGGGAAATCTGCTGCAGGCTCTGAGCAGACTGGTCAGCAGTAGCATACAGCTCCTCGCTGGCTGCAGATACCTGCTGAGCCATGTTGTTAACATCGGAAATAATCTTTCTGATGGACTCTGTCATTTTCTCAATGCTGCGGGACAAATGACCAATCTCATCATCATTTTCAGGGGAAACATCAACAGTAAGGTTACCCTTGGCAATCTCTTCAGCACCAGCCATAATCTTGCGGATAGGTGCATCTACACGCTTGTTGAAGATATATACCATAGCTGCGCAAAGCAGAACAATAACAATCAGAGAAAGAATAACGCTGACTGCAATTGCCTGATGAATAGCACCGCTGTAGTCACTAACTGGAGCAACCACTACCAGCTTCAGGCCAGTCTCACCGATTGGAGCAGCAGTAACATAGCTGTCAATGCCGCCCAGAGCGCTGGTCTCCATAGCAAACATGGAATCCTTATCCTTTACATCCATGATTTTCTTGCCAAGAGCTGCAATATCAGGATTCTCATGCTCCTGGATGCTGTCCTTCATGTTCTTGGACTCATCATGATATGCAATAAGCTTACCAGACTGGGTAATAACAAAAGCATAGCCATTGTCGCCCACCTTAATGCTCTTTACATAATCCTCTAATTCCTTCAGGCCAATATCAACGGTGATAACACCCTCAACCTTGCCTTCATGGACAATAGGATATGCACTGGTCATCATAGAAGTCTTGCTGACATCATCGTATGCAGGCTCATCCCAGAATACCTTCTGCTCGCCCTGGATACAATGCTTGTACCACTCATACTGTGGATAGTTGTACTCCTCAGTAGAGTAATCCATAGTCATGGTGATAGCATTCTTATCATCCTTGAAGAAGTAAGGGCCAAACCACTTACCTCTCTCTGGCAGTGCATTTGGTGCATACCAGAGGCCGCTGCCGAACACAATAGGATCGGAAGCTACCAGATGATTTACATAGCTGAAGGCTAAATCCATGTCATGGCCGGGCATTGTAGCCATTAACCTGCCTAATCCTTCAGTTTTGCCAGCTACTGTAGATAAGCGGTGGTCAAATTCCTCCGCAACATTCAGTGAAGTAGCCTCCAGAGTGTTGTAAACACCGGTTTCCATGTTAGTGGAAAGCTGCCTGGTATTGGCTATTGTCAGTATGCCCAGCAGCACTACTGACAATCCCACAATACTAGCAATAAAGATAGACTTTATGCTTTTCTGCATCATTAATTCCTCCCTTGTCTTGCTTTTTTCCCTTGATGCAACTTTTCTAATTATACTTTTAAATATTCGTTATGGATAATGATTTTCCTGCCACTAATGTAAAATATTTTTCAAATTATGAATAAATATACCAT
>JAFPCE010000129.1 GCA_017390245.1 Selenomonadaceae bacterium | reverse complement strand
CCAGAAACCTTTTTTATTAATAGTTGTAGTAGAAGCTTCATCTTGGACAAAAGCACGTATTTCACTCATATCTAAAGGTGGTTCTCCAGCCTGCATTCTTCTTTTGCTTTCTGCATTCAGTTTCTCACGAACGTTTGATTTCTCTATACCTGTAAGCTTGAAATCTTTGCATACATCATTAAATGTTCTTGTGTTATCTGAATTTTTACCCCATGCGTAAGCCTTATCTAGGCCATTGCCAACTCCAATAGATGCCTGGATACTTGCCTGCACTTTAGGGTCTACCCCCAGCTCCTGGGCCTTGGCTAACATATCAGCCACACTAGCGTCTGGATGAGCTACCCTCCAAGTATCAAAAGCCTCTGCAGCATCCTGTTTAGCCCAGGCTTTCTGCTGGCGCCTATACGATTCATCCTGTCTTTTCTCCGCAAGAGTTGTACTATACACTGCCTTAGTTACGTTATCAACATCAATTTCAGTCATATTAGGATACTGGCCTCTAACATAATTTTTGATTTCTTCCAGTGAGCTCATACCACTGACATTAGGAATGATAGCCTCAACAGCATTCTGAAGCTGTGTATCATGGGCAGATTTGGCCTCATTAGCTTTTTTAGTTGCTGCTGCCATAGCTGCCTTATATACTTTTTCATTGTAAGCTGATACTTCTGTTTCTTCCCAATGGCCTTGGCCAACGGCATTATCAAGATTACCTTTTAGGCCACCTAAATGAAGATGATAGCCAGAACCTGCATCATGGAATAATACTTCCTCAAATGCCCCGCTATCTTTAAAGTACTTCAGCACTTCCTCAGCCTTTGTCTGGCTGGTTCCAGCTGGCAATACTACATCCAGCGCATTCCCACCGCCGCCATTATCAATGTGATAGGAGTTTGTCGCTCCTCCTACCTCTGCGTTATGTTCTGCTGAGCGTGCACCGCTAGAGATAACGCCATCAATGCCAAATTTGTCATGCAGTACCCCGCCAATCTCTGGAATAACATTCTGCCAATTTCCGCTTAACTGCTGAACCTGCTGGTCTATATCACTGCCCTGTGTAGGCATGCTGCGTGGTGTAATAGCCTTTGTGCCTTTAGTCTTTAGTTCATCATAGGCAGCCTGCACTTTTTTTACATAGTCTTGTGTTTCCTTGTATGGAGGTATGCCATCATAATCTTTAACAGCCTGCGGGCCTGCATTATATGCCGCAATAGCCTTTTCAACATCCCCGCCAAAATAGTCAAGCATTTGCTTAATATACTTAGCACCGCCATTGATATTATCTGCCTGATCATCTGGATTAATGCCTAGTTCAGCCGCAGTAGTTGGCATAAGCTGCATTGTACCAATAGCTCCAGCAGGGCTCTTTGCGCCCTGATTATAGCCAGACTCCACAAAGGCAATAGCTGCAACAAGCAAAGGGTCAACGCCATTTTCTGATGCAGCATTATTAATCATGGTATCTACAGATGCATTGCCAGAATATCCCCCCTTGCCCCCACCTATCCACTTTTTAACACGCTTAGTGGCATTAGGGCCTACTTCGTTTTCGATGGCTTCAGTTATCTTTGCTACATTCAAAGTACCATCTGGATTTTTATACTGTGGATCATTAGCATATTTACCAGCAGTCTGTTCACCTGCCATCTGGGTTTTTATATTACTGTTTAATTTAGATACCTTCACTTCAGCATCCACAGTGACTTTACCATGTGCTGACTCATATAAATCCATAAGGCCCTGGGTATCACCAGCATCATACAGATTCTCAGCCATTGAAACATATGTATTAGATACTTTTTCCTGTAAGGCCTGGTCTGCTGTATCAGAAGAGTAGCCAGCAAAGTGCATGAGGTCAGCTTTATACGTCTGAGCCTGCATTAAAAGCGTATCAAAAGATGTAGCACCTGGTACCTGCATAGCAGCTTCTGCTGCATTGCTATATCCGGTATTAATGTCCTGCAGCATAGCATTTTTAATTTCTTCGCCCTCATTACGGGAAATAGTATTTCTATACTGCCCTAGCCAGTTTGATGTGCGCTCATACAGCTTTGCTTTCATGTTGTCGCTGACCATGTTTTTCATAACATCAGTCATGGTCTTATCAACTACCTCATCAAATTTGGCAGTTGAACCTTTAGCATTATGCCCTTTCTGGACTGCTAGCCCTTTCTGTGGGTCATAAAGTACCTGGTTCATGTAAGCACGCAGTTCATTTTCCTGCCGTACTACATTGTTATCATCTTCCTGCTGCTGCATTTTGATAGCATACTGGGCAATCTGGTCCCCCATCTTAGCCATATTCTCGTTATAGCCTGCTAATTCTTTGGCCACTGTAGTACCAAATCCACTAGGTGACCCCTGTGGAACAGTGGGATTGATAGTT
>JAFPCE010000128.1 GCA_017390245.1 Selenomonadaceae bacterium | reverse complement strand
CATCGCCGATGGCGGAGGTGTAGCCGTGGATCTGCAGAGAATCGGTGTCGGAAAGGATAGCACGAATGGTTTCGTTGACCTCAGCAGGGGCAGGAATGGAGGGGTTGTCCTGCTGGGACAGGAATTCGTGTACTACAGACATGCTGAGGATGCGGTTGGTGCTTTCCTGCAATGCCGCCTTTACCTCAGAGGATTTGGAGCGCCTTGCCTGCAGACGCAGCAGGCTGGCAATGGTCTGGAGATTATTTTTCACCCTGTGGTGGATTTCCTGGATAACAGCTGTTTTGATTTTAATTTCCCGTTCCTTTTTCCGGATTTCCGACACGTCAGCTAAAAGCATAATGCGCCGTCTCTGAACCCCGGCTTCCTCCAGCTTAATATCCCTCTGCACCAGAATAAAATCGCCAATCTGGATTTCCTTTTCATAAGGCCGGCGGCTGTCAATAGTTTCCTTGTGCAGCATAGCGCTGAGCTCACGATCCGGCAGGCGGCAGCCCAGCAGATGATTAATGCCCAGGGCCCTGTACAAGCGGGTAGCTGACATGTTGGCGTAAATGATTCTATTGCTTTTATCTGCAATCAATATACCTGTACCAGGAGAAATTCTGCTATAAATATCTGCATCTATAGCCTTCTTGGATTCCTCCATCACCATGCGGATGGTATCCAGCACCTGGGCATAGCTGGCAGAAGCAGCATAGCCTGAGCTGGTTTCCAGGCTGATAACAGCCACCACCTGGCTGCCCATGAAAATAGGATAGGTATACATATCCAAGGTACTGTTTAAAGTCCATTCCCTTTTGCCATGAATAGATTTCCCTGTATCCATAGCGTATGTTACCAGTGGCTCCTCCTGGCTGGCCACCACTGTGCCAGCTGCCGCCAGCTCAATCTGGGAGAAAAAGGTATGAGGCTTATAATGCCGTAAAACCAGCAGCCGGTTCTGCTGCCTGGTACGGACGTACAGCGACAAATGAGCATGTGCTAAATCCGCAATAAAAGGAAAGCACAAATGCATACGATTCAGTAAATCAATCTGCATGGCAGATAAATTCGTATCCCGCCGGCAAACCGCTGTCAGGGACTCCCTCTTAACTACAGCCTCCAACTGCCTTCTCCTCACTTTCTCATAAATCCTCTAAACCAAGGCCTGGCACAGCATTTAAATAATAATCTGATTTAAATCCTGCCAGCGCCTTGTAATAGCCTCTACAGCCAATCATAGCCGCATTGTCAGTACACAGCAGCTTATTTGGGAAGCAGAATCTGATGCCAGCCTTATCTGCTGCCTCTCTCAGCCTGCTTTCCAAAGAGCTGTTAGCCGCCACGCCCCCAGCCAGTACCAGGGTATCGCAGTGAGACTCCTGCACCGCCTGCATGGCCTTGGCAATCAGCACCTCAATCACGCTGTGCTGGAAGGAAGCAGCCACATCAGCCTTGTTAATCTCTATATGCTTTTGCTGCATGCTGTTTAAATAATTTAAAACAGCAGATTTCAGGCCGCTAAAGCTGAATTCAAAATTTTCTTCATTTTTCATAGCCTGAGGGAAATCTATAGCCAGTGGATTGCCCTCCTTTGCCAGCTTATCTATCTGCGGACCACCAGGATATGGCAGCCCCATAACTCTGGCCACCTTGTCAAAGGCTTCACCAGCTGCATCATCCCTGGTCTGGCCCATAAGCTTAAAGGAATTGTAATCCTTAACATGCACCAGTGAGGTATGACCACCAGACACCACCAGAGCCATAAAAGGCGGTTTTAAATCTGGATGGCTTAAGAAATTGGCAAAAATATGGCCTTCCAGGTGATTAACGCCAATTAAAGGCACATCCAGGGTAAAGGCCAGGGCCTTAGCTGCTGATACACCTACCAGAAGTGCCCCCACCAAACCAGGTCCGTAGGTAACAGCTATCTGGTCTATATCCTTCAGCTCCAGCTTGGCCTTTTGCAATGTTTCCTCAATCACAGGCATAATATTGACTATATGCTTGCGGGAGGCAATCTCCGGCACAACGCCGCCAAACTTCTGATGAATCGGTATCTGGGTAGATATTACCAGGGATACCACTTCCCTGCCACCTCTGAGGATAGCAGCTGAGGTCTCATCGCAGCTGGACTCTATAGCTAATGTAATCATATTTTCCTTCATAATTATCTCCATTATATATGTGTATTCCACATAATCTCTGCATCCTCAACGGGCTGGGTATAGTATTTAGGCCGCCTACCTACGCTTTTAAACCCCAGCTTTTCATACAAAGCCAGGGCTCTGGTATTGGAAGGACGCACCTCCAAGGTCATGGAATCCACTCCCAGAGGCTTCACCGCCTCCACCAGCTTTTCCATTAATTTCCTGCCCATGCCCTGTCCCTGATAGTCAGGATCTACAGCTACATTGGTAATATGGCCTTCGTTTCCCAGTACCCAGCAGCCAGCATAGGCCATAATCAGATTATCCTTGTCTGTATCTATGCCTAAAAGATAATAGGCATCAGTATTTGCAGCCTCCTGCCAGAAGGATTCCCGGGACCAGGGCACTGGCATACAGGCCTTTTCCACTCTGGCTACCCCGTCTGCATCCTCTGGCACCATACGGCGATATTCTATCATTATATCTGTACTTTCCTTTTAATATTCCTAGTTTTATCAGCTTTCTTAGCTTTCCTTTGCCTTGGCAGCCTCTGCCTGCTTTTTCGCCAGCATTTCCTCCGCAGCAGAACGGCGGATATATACAGGCTCCAAGTCCATTACCGAATCCACCATTTCTTTCTCCAGCCGCTTCAAGCCAGCCATAGCCACATTAGCAGCCCTTGGCATCACCAGATGCTGTGGCCCTATATAGAGATTAACCGGCAGATTTTCCCTGGCCTTCAGCTTCTTTGCTGCTATATCCCCCACCGCCATTACAGGCATATCCTGCTGGCTGCAAAATAAAACAGCATCATCTATGGTCATAACCTGGATATCCCCTTGAGCTTTTGGCTCACCCTTTTCCCAGGTATATATATTGGTATAAACATTATTTTTCTGGGCATCAATAAATGGCACTACTGCCACCCCTGGCACTGGATAATGCCAGGCCAGCGCCTCCATGGTAGGCACCCCGATAATAGGGATGTTCAGTCCGTAGGCAATAGCCTTGGCAGTAGCCAGGCCAATCCTGAGGCCAGTAAAGGAACCAGGTCCCATGCTGACAGCCACAGCCTCCAAATCCTGCTTTTTGGTATTGGCCATCTCCAGCACCTGCTGTACATGCGGCAGCAAGGTCTCAGAATGAGTCAATCTGGTCTGCACTGTCAGCTCCGCTAAAAGCTTCCCGGCATCTGCCACCGCCACACTGGAAACCATAGTGGCAGTATCTATTGCTAAAATTGGCACAGCTTTTCCATCTCCTTATAAACATCCTCCAGAGCCTCTCCCCGGAGAGAAAAGCTCAGGATTCTCTGATTTTCCACGTCCTCAGCCCGCTGGATGTCCAGCAGAATATAATCATCTGGCAGGCAGTCACAGAACTTATCTGCCCACTCAATCACCACCAGGCCGTCACCATCACTGATATAGTCGTAAAAGCCAATATCCTCCAGCTCATACTCCTGCTCCAGCCGGTATAAATCAAAATGGTACATCACCATTTTGCCTTCATAGGTATTCATTAAATTAAAGGTAGGACTGGTAACATTCTCCTCAATGCCCAGAGCCTTAGCCAGATTCTGCACAAAAAGAGTTTTCCCTGCCCCCAGGTCTCCCTCCAGGCAGATAATAGTGCCAGGCTTTATCACAGCAGCCAGCTTTGTTGCCAGCTCAGCTGTAGCCTCAGGACTGTTAGAAATATATTGAAACATATCTTTCTCCTATTTTTATATAACTATAACTAAGAAATTTTATCACGTTTACAGTGATTTTAAAAGCTTTCTGCCACAATATTAATCTTATCGATAATAATTATCCATTACTAATTATTCTTCTATATGAAAATCAGAGCATTTGCAAGCTTATTACCCATATTGGCCGAAAATTAATCAAAATCTAATAAAATAAAGGTTTATTTTTTGCCATAATCTAGCTATAATAAGCTTGTAAGTACAGATTGTGTAGCTGTACTGATTATTTAACAATTTGTGTATTATGAATATATAGGAGGAAACAAATATGAAGAAGTTTGTATGTACTGTATGCGGTTATGTTCACGAGGGCGACACTCCACCAGCACAGTGCCCTATCTGTAAGGTTGGCGCTGACAAGTTCAAAGAGGTAGTTGGTGAGATGCAGCTGGCAGATGAGCATCGCTTAGGCTGTGCACAGGGTGTTGATCCTGAGATTATCTCCATGCTCCGTGACAACTTCACTGGTGAGTGCTCTGAGGTTGGTATGTACTTAGCAATGTCTCGTGTAGCTGACCGTGAAGGCTATCCAGAAATCGCAGAGGCTTACAAGCGTTACGCTTGGGAAGAGGCTGAGCATGCAGCTAAGTTCGCAGAGCTCCTTGGTGAGGTTCTCACTGACAGCACTGAAAAGAACCTGTCCATGCGTGTAGATGCTGAGTTCGGCGCTTGCGATGGCAAGAAGAAGCTGGCTACTATGGCTAAGCAGCAGAACCTGGATGCTATCCATGATACCGTACATGAAATGTGCAAGGATGAGGCACGTCACTGCCGTGGCTTCGCTGGCCTCTTAAAGCGCTATTTCAATAAATAAGTTTGTAAATCATGCTTACCCCTAAAAGCGTGATTTCTCCATAACTCCCGATACAAAATCTCTTAAATCCCAAAAAGCACCGGCAACTGATGTCCTCCCAGCATCAGCCCGGTGCTTTTTATGTGCAAAAAATAATTGCATTCTCCCGAAACTAAGGCGAGCTGGATTTTCTGCGAAAATCCAGCTCACTTTAGTTGATCGTGCGGTATATACCTGTGGCGAAGTACTTTGCAATAACCTACCTTATGGATTGTTTTCCCTTACCTTCATACAGAAAAAATGCCCGCTGTCAAAAGCAGCGGGCAAATTATTTACAGCCAATTATAAAATTTTAGAAGTTATAGCTCATGCCAATCTGGAAGAATCTGCCAGTACCTGGATAGTATGTACCTAAACCAGAACGCAGATAATACTCAGAATTAGTCAGGTTATTCACCTTAAAGAACACAGTCCTGTTCTTGTTAATATCATAGCTTACATTCAAATCCCATACATGGAAGCAGCTATTGTTGTAGGAACGGTTATCCAGGCCAGTTGCATAACGGCCCTCTAAGCTTGCATACAGCTTGTCATTCTTGTAGGTAACTGCTGCATGATAGCCATTTGGCTGCAAGAACTCAGTATCACGCACCAGACCATTGCCATTACCAGTATCCACCTTGCAGTTGGTATAGGTATAGCCTAACTGATAGCTCCAGTTATCATTGATGCGTCTGTCAAAGTTCAGCTCAATGCCGCTCTTCTTCTCATTCTGGTTATTAGCCATGTAGCTATCCCCGCCAACACGCTGCCATGCAATAGCATCATGAATCTCAGACTGGAATACATTAACACCTAAGGTAGTGCCCTCAGTGAAGGTATAGTTAGCACCAACAGACTGGGTGTAGCCAGACTCAGGCTTCAGGTTTGGATTGCCTATAAATTTACCATAACCATACATGCTCATATCAACATTGTAGAACATATCATCAGCAGTAGGTGCCTTAAAGACGCGGCCCCAGTTTGCATAGAGCTGCAGCTTATCATCTGCCTGATAGTTTAAAGCAGCCTTTGGAGACCAGTGAGTACCGAAGCTGTCATGTTTATCAGCACGGAGGCCAGGAACGAAGGTCCACTTATCCCCCAGCTTCATGGTATCCTGCACAAAATATGCTCTGTTGTTAATGGTCTTATCCTCATAGCTATTGGAGACATTACTAGAAATGCTGCGCTTGAACTCAAAGCCTGCAATCAGTGTATTGTTATCATCTAACTGCCAGCCATTCTGATAATCTAAGCCATTGGTGGTAGTATTATAAGCACCAAAGTTATCAATCCAGGAATAGTTATGGTAGAAACGCAAATATCCAGGCGCTGCAGTGCCCTCCTTGAAGTTAAAGGTTACACCCACATTGTTAAAGTTTTCATCTAAAAGACTTCTGCCTGCAGTATTAAAGCCATAGGTATTGCCAGTCTTCCTGAAGTTAACAAGATTAGTATGGATAGAGGTATGCTCAAAATCCAAAGCCACAGAAGAAGTATCATCAATGCGGCGAATCATGTTAAAGGCAAAGCGGTTATTCTTCTCAGAGCTTTCTGGGCTGGAATAATCATTGCCAGCAAAATGGACATACTTGTAGGACTGCTTCTCCAAAGCACCATACATGAACCAGTTTATGTACTTCTCACTGCCCTGGCCTGTGAGGCTGTAGGTATGATTGCCCCAGGAACCACCAGCATGCTGCAGCTTGAACTTAACAGGACCGTAATCCTTCTTGGTAATAACATTGATAACGCCGCCAACAGCATCACTGCCGTAGAGAGCAGAAGCACCGCCCTTGACTATCTCAATGCGCTCAATATTCTCCACCGTTGGAATCTGATTTAAATCCACAGAATATCTTCCAATGGAAAAGCCCTGATCATTGTTCAGACGTCTGCCATTTAGCATCACAATAACACGAGAGTCGCCATTTAAGGTAACAACATGCTGCTGGTCAGCACCAGACTTAACAATGTTCACGCCATTCACATGGTTAAGAGCCTCAGCCACATCCTGATAGTGATGGCCTGCAATCTCCTCAGCAGTTACTACAGCCACATTAGCTGGAGTCTGGGCACGCTTGGTAGGAATCTTCTCAGCAGTTACTACTACATCCTCCATGCCATAATCCATATCCTCTGCTGCATAGGCACTTCCTGACAGCAAACCAGCAGACAAAATAGCTGCAACAATCTGGATACCCAATTGCTTTTTCTTCATCCTGAATCGTCTCCCTCATATACACAAAAATAAAAACAGCCTGGTTGCTCTTTGCAAGCAATCAGGCTATCCATATACCTTTATAAACAGTCTAATCTCCTGCTCATCGCTCGTGAGTCCAAAGGAATAATCTAAAACATCCTTTACGGTGATTGTTAAGCAGGCAGTTCTCCTGACTCCAGATCATAGCTCCTTGTGCCTTCCCAGATTGCTCCAGTGACATATTACAATTCGCTCCCTGTTACAGTGGCGGGACCGTACCGGCCTTAAACCGGTTTCTCTATTATGCATAAAGCACCTGCTCCATCCCTATACTGTTGTAAACAAAAATGGTGCGCTCGGCGGGAGTCGAACCCACGCCTTCAGCTCCGGAGGCTAACGTCCTATCCACTGGACTACGAGCGCAATAATAGCTTTCCACAAACTACCTTTGCAAGTATAGCATTATCCTGCAAAATAAGCAAGTCTTACCCTGTCCACAAGCAGTCAAACTTTTTCTTTGCCAATACACTTGGAGTCGCCACGGCCATATAACCTTAAACAGGTTGTGGAGAGCCTTGGTACTTAGCGATTGACAAGCTAAGCGCAGTCAGAGCTTAGTTCCACTAGGCAGGGATTTAGCAAGATTTTGGAACAAAATCGTGCTCGCCTTAGTTACTCCTCAAAGCGAGAGCGTCCTGTGTAGGTTATATGGCCGTGGCAAAAGAGATTACATGCTTTTTATCACGCATCCATTTACCTAACCATTCTCCCCCTGAGCCCAAAGGTTATAAAGAAAATAGCTGCCGCAAGCACCACAATGGTTGCGCCAGTGGCCATACTGCAGTAATAGGACATCACCAGGCCGCTGATGCCAGACAGCAGGGCAAAGGCTACAGAAAATACATGATACTGCTTCACGCTGCTGGCCACGTTGCGGGCTGCTGCAGCTGGCAGTACCAGCAGGGAATTAATAATCAATAAGCCTACCCACTGGATGCTGATGGCTACTACCACTGCCACCATAGCTGCGAAGATGCCCTCCACCAGCATGATATTAACACCTCTGCTTTTAGCGAAGGACTGATTAATGCTAAGTAGCAGCAATTTGTTAAACAGCAGCCCCCACAGTACCAGTACCAGCACCAGCACTAGCAGCAGCATGCCCAGCTCCTCTGGCGTAATACTTAAAATATCACCTATTAAGTACGTAGCATATTTATTAAAGCTGCCACCGTAGGACATGAGCATTAAGCCCAGGGCAATGCCTGTAGAGGAAAACACACCAATAATGGTATCAGTGCTGGCCTTGCTCTTATTTTTTATCCAGGTAATCAGCAAAGCAAAAATCACGGAAAACATAATCAGTGATGACATAGGTGAAAATATTCCCACCACTGCACCAATAGCTAAACCAGTGAAAGCCCCATGACCCAGCGAATCAGAGAAAAAGGCCATGTGATTGCTAACCACCATAGTACTTAAGATGCCAAAAAGCGGTGTAATCAACAGCACTGCCAGCAGGGCATTTTTCATAAAATCAAAGCTCAGCCAGGAAAAGGGAAGTATGGCATCCATGATGCTATAAATTGCGTCCATTACTTCTCCTCCTTTGCTTCTGGTTCATTATCCGCCTGGCATTCTGGGCAGCCGCAGCCAGCGCGCTTCTGGTGCTCTACCCATACAAAGCCGGTGCCTCCTGGATTGCCGCTGTATCTGTCCCCAGCCAGCACGCCGAAGATTTTCCTGGTACGTGGGTCGCCAAAAACCTGCTGGGAAGTGCCCTGGCACACAATCCCCTTGTTTAAAAGCACTACCTGGTCTGCATGTCTTGCCACCATATTTAAATCATGGGAAATCAGAATAATGGCCATATCCTCATTATTCTGCAAATCCTCTAAAATCTCATAAAACAGCTCCAGGCCATTTTGATCCACACCAGAAACAGGCTCATCCAGAAGCAGTAAATCCGGCATAGGCTGCAGTGCCAGTGCCAGCAGAACTCTCTGCAGTTCACCGCCAGAAAGGGCACCTAAACGCCTGTCTATGAGCTCAGCTGCCTTCACCCGCTTCAGGCTGGTGAGGATTTTTTCCCGATTGCTTACCGGCAGCAGCCATACAGGCCTGCTGCTTAAGGACGCTGCAAACAAATCCTCCACAGTAATGGGCGCACTGACATCAAATTTCAGGTACTGAGGCACGTAGCCTATAACAGGATGGCCTGTGTGCTTCCCCTTGGCATCTGTGTATTTCAGCTCACCACTATGGCTGATTTCACCTAAAATAGCCTTTAAGAGGGTGCTTTTGCCTGCACCATTAGGGCCTATAATGGCCGTCAGCTGGCCACAGTGCACATGCATATTCACATCAGCAAAAATCACATTATTGCCAGCCTTCACGCCAAAATGCTCGATTTTCGTACAGCAGAGCTTGGAGCAATCTGCCTCAGACTTGGCATGATGAAAAATTTTCTTTAGCATAATCTATCCTCAAATAAATTTTAACACTATTCGTTAACCTTTTTATTATATCATACCTGGCAAATATGGCTAAAATGCAACATGCCCTTCATTTCAGCCTTATCCAGACACAGGCATTAGCTTTATAACGCATCAGCAAAAACGCTGCACCGATAGCACCCTCAGAAGCCCAGCATCCTTCTCTGGCTGCTGACCTTCTGCTGCCAGTCTGCCATGTCCTGCTGGATAAATTCATGCACCAGGAACTGGGGCTTTAGCATAGTCACCACTTCCCTGGCCAGAGGCGAAGTTACGGGCTGATGCTGGTCCACACCACTGACGTAGTCAAAGCATTCCTGCCAGGTAAGCTCCTTATCTGGTCTTTTTTCCTGCAGCCACTGCCTGGTAAACCGCCCAGACAAAGACTGGTGCAGATGTATCCCCCGTATATGGCTCTTTATATCACCTAAAGCCTTCACGGTATCATACACATACTGCCAGCCTGTTTCTGCATCCTCTATGGCAAAATTTGTATTCATCAGATGGCCTGTATCCAGCATAAATCCGGTATTTTTAAATTTAACCTCTGACAAAATTCTCTCGCAAAGCTCTCTGTTTTTAAAGGTCAGTCCCGGCCACCAGAGATTTTCTAAAAGCAGCTGGCATTCCTGTGGCAAATCTTTAGTAATAATATTTAAAAGCTCAATAGCTGCTTCAATTACCTCTGTATCATCATATCTAAATTTCCTGTCATACATTTCCCTGGAGCAGGCATTACTGATATGAAAAACCACATACTCTGCCTCTGCTTCCCTTGCCTGCAGGATATTCTCCTGCCACACCTGCAGCCAGTCCTCTCTATGGATGCCGCCATATACCTGAGCAATGATTTCCTCTGAACCATACTTTTCCAGCAAAGCATTATTATTGCCCTGCCAAAAATCCAGCCAGTCCGGCCAGAATCTTAAATGCAGCCCTTTGATGGCGCTCTTAGGTGGCATCTTTTCATCCCACTGGCCATACAGCATAGCCTCCACACCATCTAAGCTGTGTTTTTGCAAAAAGGCAAAAAGGACCTCCTGGTCATTGCCAAGGAGGCCCTCTGTATCACAGCTGATATTAGAAATATTGACTAATTCCTGCATAATGCTTTTCTCCATACATTATTAACGTAACCGGAATTCCATTCTAATCCGCTTGGTAAAGCGCACTGCTTCACCGTATTCATTATAGGCTGTTGTATAAGCATAGCCCCAGGCAGCATTGATAGCAGCCTGATCCATGGCATCATGGCCGGAGGAGGAAACAATCTCTACCCCGTCTACTGTGCCACTGGTGTTGACGCTGATTCTTACAACTACTACGCCTTTAACATTTCTAGCCCGCAGAGACTCTGGATATACAGGCTCACCGCCGGCAATTTTCTGAGGTGGTATAGCTGGCCGCAGTCCCGTGCCTGTACCATCGCCAGTGCCGCTGCCACTGCCTGAGCCGCTGCCCTCACCTGTGCCACTGCCATTGCCATCACCTGTACCTGAGCCAGTGCCCGTGCCTTCCCCAGAACCACTGCCATTACCAGCAGCATTACCACTGCCGGCAGCATTAGTCACAGCAGGCGCTGCAGGAGCATTATGCTCCTTTTTGAATTTTTCCTGCAGCTCAGGCTTCTGGGTGAAATCCTCTTTGATTTCTGGCAGCTTCACCTTCTGCTCCAGTACAATATCTTCAATGGATGGAATAGGCGGAGGTGCAGCCTCAGCTGGTGCTGCGGCACTGCTGCCACCACCGCCACCGCCAGCATCTGCATCGTAAATAGTCACATCCACTGGCCGCTCCTCTGGTGGTACAGCTATAGCAAAGACATTAAAGCCACAGGCTATTAAAAACATGAAAATATGAACCACAAAGGAATAGAGCCAGGCTCTGCATTCTCTTTTCTTGTCCTGCTGCAGTATATCCTGTGGCATATCCTTTGACATATCCGTTTTAGGCATATTATTTGCCTCCTGCATCAGTTGCCAAACCAAACTTAGTAATGCCCTCAGCCTTGAATTTATCTAAAAGGCCTACTACCATACCATAGTCCAGAGACTGGTCCGCACGGATGACCACAGCAAATTTCGGATTTTTCTTCTGCTCCGCCTTTGCTCTGTTCAAAAGGTCACGCTCGTTGATAATCTTATCCTCCAGCCACAGAGAACCGTCTGCCTTCATGGTCACTAGATAGGTAACGTTCATCTGGGTTTCCGCGTGCTGGGCCTGGGGCATGTTTACTGGTACAGTTTTTAAATTAACCATATATAAGGTGCTGAGCATGAAAAATACCAAAAGGAAAAACATGATGTCAATCATTGGTATTATCATAACCTCTGGCTTGTCAAAGCCATGGCGGGATTTAATGCGCATACTTAGTCACGCTCCCTTTTGATGCCCTCCACCAGGGAGAAGCACTGCTCCATATCAGCTACGATGTTATCGATACGCTGGGAAAAGTAAGCATGTATGCCCAGGGCTATAATAGCAGTACACAGGCCCATGGCAGTAGCAATTAGCGCTTCGCCAACGCCACCAGTAATCGCCACAGCCTGGCCAGACTCCAGGTTAAAGATGCTGAAAGCCGAAATCATGCCGCTGATAGTACCTAACAGGCCTAGTAATGGTCCTAAAGTAACGATTACACTGAGATAATAAAGACGCTTTCTGAAGCGGGACAGGGCAATACCAGACTGCACCTCAAAATATGTATTTAAATCAATATTTTCATCCTTGCCATAATTTAAGCCTTCTACCAAAAGCTTTGGCAAAATGCCCTTGGTATTTTCTGCCAGCTTCTCAGCCGCCTCGGCATCACCTCTGGTAATTTTGTCAGCAAATGCCTGGGCAAAGCTGCGCCCTGCATCCTCACGCTTGAAAAAGCCGGCACGCTCCACAGCTATAGCAACCACAAAAACAGAGCACAGCAGCAGCACGTACATTACCGGACCGCCTTTGTGGAAAAACTCCAAGCCTGTCATTATTAAATCCATTACAAAGCCCCCTTCAAACTTTCACATTGTTATTATAAACCTATTATCATTTTCATTGCTAATAATTTATATAACTTTTATTATCATCTGTTCCTCGTAAAAAGAGCCTTTCCCTTGCAGGAAAAGCTCTTCATTCACTTTATATACTTTACTTAGGCAATACCGGTAACCATGTAGAAGATTACGCACAGGAATGGCACTAAGAACTTCATACCCATGAGGATAGCAATATCACCATAGGAATCCTTGTGGCTCAGACCGCAAATTGCCAGCATGGTAACCAGGGCACCGCAGTGAGGAACTGGGTCAATACCGATAGAGGAAATAGCTACGATTCTATGCAATACCTCTAAAGGAATGCCAGCCTGAGCTGCCATAGCTGCCCACTGCTCACCTAACATGGAAAGGGCAATAGTCAGACCACCGGAAGCAGAACCAGTAAAGCCGCACATGATATTAGTGGTTAATACTGCGGAGAATAATGGACCGCCACCGAAATCAAGGTTTAAGAGCAGATCCTTAATTACCATAAAACCGCTAAGGCTTACAACTACGCAGCCGAATGCATAGCCGGAAGCAACGTTTAATACTGCACTACAGGAGGAAATAGCAGAACCATTGATGGTGGACATCATGCCATCAGTAATTCTTAAGTGGCGGCGAGCAATAATTGCTGCCACAATACTGCTGAGAATCAGAGAAATACTGATAGACCAGCCAGCAGAAATCTTTGCTACAGAATGAGCCAAAAGGCTAATCTTTAATGGCTCTAAGGACTTCAGGGAATTCTCATCCCAGTGGAAAGCCCAGTCCCAGCCAAATGGATTGGACAGGAAAATATTAATTACGATTACCATTACCAATGGTACTAAGGAAATCTTCCAGTCAGGATTTGGAATCTTATGGCGGCGCTGGCTGAACTCAATATGACGGCCATAGCCCTCACCCTGAGCCTTTAAGCGCTTAGCACGGAAGGAAATCCAGCCCCAGCCCATTACCAGGAAGATTACAGAAGCAAAGATACCGATACCCATACCAGACCAGGTAGATGTACCAAAGTATGAGGAAGGGATAATGTTCTGAATCTGCGGAGTACCAGGCAGTGCTACCATAGCAAAGGAGAAAATACCCATCCACAGAGCTGCTGGCAGCAGTCTCTTTGGAATGTCTGCCTTCTTGAATACTACAGCACCAAATGGATACATAACGAATGCTACAACGAATACGCTGAGACCACCGTATGTCAGAACACCACAGCCTAACAGTACAGCCAGTACTGCACGCTTTTCGCCTAACAGTTCAATAATCTTACCTGCAACAGATGCTGCCATACCGCCCTTCTCCATGAGACGGGCAAAGATAGCACCGAATAAAAAGATAGGATAGTAATTCTTCAGGTATTCAGCAGCCTTGGTCATGTAAAGCTCACTGAAGATTGGCAATGAAGCATGCTCACTGCCAAGAGCAGCTACAACTGCAAATACAGGTGCAATCAAAATAATAGATGCGCCACGATAAGCCATAACCATCAGGCCAATCAGGCCTATAAAAATTATCGCTGTGTCCATTAACTTTATTTCCCCCTATAAAATCAACATATTTTCTAGTCTTCTTGAAACCGACTTTTATATTATTGCTATCCTTTTTTAAATTGTCAAGCAGATAATTGTTAGCTGCTAACAATAATAAAAAGTGCTAGTAAAAAATTATTAATATATTAAATCATAACCATAAGTTATAACAACCTATAGTATTTGTGCATAAGCTATAACATAATTTTTACATTTCCCTATAAAAAAAGAATAGGCCTGAAAGCAGCTCCACCTGCTTTCAAGCCACTGTTGCACTTGGCAACCATGAATGAATGTATGAGCAATGCTTTCCTTGCAGTGGCTAAACCACAAAGAAAAACCCTTTGACAAAGCTATTTTCCCCGCGACAAAGAAAGGCATTGCTAAGTACTAATCGCCTGAATTTAAAAACTACGAAAAAAAATCCTAACCTTAAAGGTTAGGATTATCAAACACGTACTAGTATGATTAATCCCCATCCCCATCACTCGCAGGTCAAACGGTTATTGTTAAACAGGCAGTTCTCCTGACTTCAGATCATCGCTCCTTGCGCCTTCCCAGATTACTCCAGTGACTTATTACAATTCGCTCCCTGTTACAGTGGCGGGACCGTGCTGGCTTGTACCAGCTTCTCTTGTTAGGCCATATAGGCACCTGTTCCAAACTATATTAAGTTATTACTTTAACTGTTTTGTATGATAGCACCCTTCATAGCCGCTGTCAATACTTCCATAGAAAAATTAAATATTTGAATTTAAGTATTACTGATATTTATCATGAAACCATTTGAGGAAATCAGCATAAAAGCCGTCCAATACGCCTTCAGATATCTTTGCTGTCTGCTGCTTTGCTTCAATAGCTTTCTGCTTATCTGCCATAGCCCGCAGCAGCCTGTATGCTTCGTCCCTGTCTGGTTCATTGTCCATGATGTAAAGGCCAATACGTTCCTGGCCGGTATAAAGCTGTAACAGCTCCAGCTGCTCCTGGCATTCTGCCTTTACCTCTGGCTTAAGCATTTCCTGCAGCATTTGCACCATCTGGCTTCTGTTGGCGTTGTCCTCCAGCAGACGCTGTCTGATGGCTGCTGCCTCCTGGCTGTGATTTGCCTGTGCACGCCAGTAATTATCGTACATTTCCCTTAGCCTTGCTGCATCACCGTGGCCAATATGGGCCCAGTTATTTTCCAGACGCTGGGAATGATCCGCAAATACCGCCATGGCCTGGGCCAGCTCGCCATACTGCTCCTGCAGTGCCTTCTGCCAGGCTTCACTGGCATTAAATTCAGCTGGTGCCAGGGCATAATCTGCTGCAGTAGCTATAGCGATTTTGGACAGCTCTGGCTTAAACATAGGATTGACAAAGAATGCCGGTATGTCAGTGCCATCTGCCTCAGCTGTTATGCTGTCCAGAGGCCCTAGTGCCAGCTTCTGCTCCATGTAGTCATTAACAGGATAATTCCACCATAAACCTGCAGCTCTCCCATAAATCTCATTGACCCGGCTGATGGTTTCCTCTGTCAGCCCGTCAGGGCATACCTCAGCGCCTGTGTACAGCACCAATATGTCCTTATCTAAATTGCCAGCAAAAGCAGCTGTGTATTCCTGCACATTGCCCTGATTTTCCATAGCCAGCAGATAATACTCTGTTGGTACAACTATGAGCCTTTTGCAGTCCTTATGCTTTTTCACAAAATTTCTGTTGATGTAATTGACAAATTCCGCCTGGCCTTTAGCATCCTTAGTGGGAATATCATCAAAAAACAAGGCAAACTGCCGCACACCCATTTTATACATAGCAGTCATTTTATTTACCATGGCCGCTTTGTCCTTAGCTGAAGCAAAGTCTATATCATTACCTGGTGATACAGCAAAAATGAATTCAATATTATCTGCCTTAGCTCTGTTTATCAGCTGCTGCAAATCCTGCAGCTTATCCTCTGGGTAGGGCTGGCGCCAGTATTTTCTATGATATTCATCATCCTTAGGCCCGTAAATATAGGCATTCATTTTTTTGCCTGCCATAAAGTCCAGCATATCCAGCCGCTGCTGCTGTGTCCATGGCACGCCATAAAAGCCTTCCACTATGCCCCGCAGGGGAATTGCCTTGCTGCCGGTAGCAAAAACGCTGGTAACAGAAACCAGAACTGCTACCAGCGCTATTATCATTGCTATCAGCAGGTAATTAAAGCTAAGTTTTAGTTTTAAATTACTGCTTGTCATATTTACCTCAGATTTCCTTTAAAAAGGCCTTGTAGCCCTTGGTGGTCTCGTAGACGTCAATCTTGCTGACTGCTTCCCAAGGAGCATGCATGCTTAACACGCCTACGCCGCTGTCAATAACATTCATGCCATAGAGGGACATGATGTAGGCAATAGTACCGCCGCCGCCATGGTCTACCTTGCCTAGCTCTGCAGTCTGGAACTTAACCTTGTGCTTGTCCATAATCTGGCGGATTCTTCCTAAATATTCAGCGCTGGCATCATTGGAACCAGACTTGCCCCGGGCACCAGTAAACTTCATGAATACCATGCCTTTGCCCAGATATGCGCAGTTGTTCTTGTCATAAACAGAGGCATAAAGATTGTCAAAGGCAGAGCTTACGTCAGAAGACAGCATCCAGGAATTAGCCAGGCAGCGTCTGGTAGAAAGGCCACTGTAACCGCCTAAAGCGTGAAGAATCTCTGCTACAGTATTTTCAAAGAAACGGGACTGCATGCCTGTAGCACCTACACTGCCAATCTCTTCCTTATCCACTAAGAGACAGCAGGAGGTGCGCTCCACCTTGTCCACCTCTAGCATGGCAATAAGGGAAGTATAAGCACACACTCTGTCATCATGGCCATAAGCTAATACCATGCTGCGGTCTAAGCCTAAATCACGGGCAGCACCAGCTGGCACCATAGTCAGCTCAGCAGAGATGAAGTCATCCTCTGTAATGCCGTATTTATCCTCTAACAGCTGCAAAACGCCTGCCTTCACAGCGTCCTTGTCAGTATCCTTTAATGGATAGCTGCCAATGAGAATATCCAGATTTTCGCCTTCTACTACCTTGCCAGCCTTCTTTTCCATCTGCTCCTGTGCCAGATGAATTAAAAGGTCAGTAACGCAGAATACAGGGTCGCCGGCATCTTCACCAATGACGATATTGATTTTAGTGCCGTCCTTCTTCACTACAACACCATGCAATGCCAGTGGCAAAGTTACCCACTGATATTTCTTAATGCCGCCATAGTAATGGGTGTCAAAGTAAGCCATGCCACCAGCTTCATATACAGGATGCTGCTTTAAATCAAGACGGCAGGTATCAATGTGAGCACCTAAAATAGCCATGCCCTCTTCTAAGGAACGGGTACCAATGTTAAACAATGCTACAGCCTTGTTCATGCACACTGCATAGACCTTATCCCCTGGCTTTAAGCCTCCATTATTTTTAATGATATCCTCTAAATTGCGATATCCCTTGGCCTCAGCCTGGGCAATAGCCTCTGTAGTGCTTTCTCTTTCTGTCTTGCACTTGGATAAAAAGGCCTTATAGCCCTCATTGAGCTTCTCCAGTGCCTTTTTCTCCTTAGCAGTGTAGGTATTCCATACGGACTGTTCCTTCTGCTCTTCCTTTTTCTTTTTATCAGCCATAAATATTACCTCTTTTTCTTTGAAAAATTCCCAGTAATCACTGGCAATTGTAATAGCTTTTCTGCTGCATATTAATGCATTTTATCTAAGATACGCAGGAAATCATCCCTGGTTTCTGCCTGATTAAAGAGACACCTGAGCTCTGCACTGCCAGGAATGCCTTTAGTATACCAGGTGGCATGCTTGCGCATTTCCCTAGGGCCAATATAATCCCCCTTGAACTGTAGCAGCATATCCAGATGGCGGATGATAATCTCCTTCCGCTCATCCATGGTGGGTCCTGGCAAACTTTCACCAGTTCGCAGATACTCTGTCAGCTGGCGGAAAATCCATGGATTGCCCTGGGCTGCTCTGCCTACCATTACAGCCTCGCAGCCAGATACCTGGCGGATTTTATCCAGGTCATAAACATTTCGCACATCACCGTTGGCTATGACAGGTACCTTAACTGCTTCCCTGACCTGGCCAATAATCTTCCAGTTGGCCTGATCCCGGTAAAACTGCTCTCTGGTGCGGCCATGGACAGCTATAGCTGCCACTCCTGCCTCCTCTGCCAGCTTAGCCATTTCCAGTACATTAATATGCTGGTCATCCCAGCCAATGCGCATCTTCACAGTTACAGGCATGTCCACTGCATTAACCAGGGCCTTTAATACCTTATAGGCATTTTCCGGCTCACGCATCATGGCAGAGCCCTCATGGTTTTTTACAACCTTAGGAGCTGGACAGCCCATGTTGAAATCCAGAATATCAGCACACCCCAGTGACTGTATGTACTCAGCTGCCCTGGCTACGCTGTCTGCTTCAGCGCCAAAGAGCTGCATGGCCATAGGCCTTTCCTGCTCCTCTGTCTGCAGCATCTTCAAAGTATGCTCATTGCGGTAATTGATGCCCTTATCACTGACCATTTCTGAATATACCAAAGGACAGCCCATTTCCCTGGCCAGAATACGGTAAGGCGTGTCGGTTACTCCCGCCATAGGTGCCAGAAAAACAGGATATTGAAAGGAAAACTTGCCAATGTTCATTACTGATTCCTTTCGTATAAAACCCTGAGGCCTGTTAAAGTCAGGAAATGGTCAATATCATCAATAGTTTTTGATTCCTTCACTATCATTTTAGCAAAGCCGCCAGTAGCAACTACCTTCATTGGCTTGCCATATTCCTCCTTGATGCGGCGCACAATCTCATCGATGTGGCCTACAAAGCCAAAGATAAGACCTGCCTGCATGCCATTAACGGTATTGCGGCAGATAACGTTCTTTGGTGTTACCAGCTCAATGCGGGGAAGCTTGGCTGCCCGCTGGAACAATCCCTCAGCAGAGATGCCCAGACCTGGGGAAATAACGCCTCCCAGGAAGTCACCATTTTCATCTACCACATCAAAGGTAGTAGCAGTACCTATATCAATTACAAATAAAGGACCGCCATACTGCTCATAAGCTCCCACTACATTAACGATACGGTCAGCACCGATTTCCCGCGGATTTTCGTATTTAAGCTTAATGCCTGTTTTGATACCAGGCCCTACCACCAGCGGTCTCAAGTGAAAATAGCGCTCACACATCTTCACCATTGGCACCACCAGTGTAGGCATTACTGAAGAAATAATCACAGCTTCGATATCTGACATACTGAAGCCATGGTATCTGAATAAACCATCCAGAATCATTCCGTATTCATCACTGGTTTTCTGCCTGTCAGTAGAAACACGCCAATGGCAATGTAATTTTTTTCCTTTGTATGTTCCTATGACGATATTGCTGTTACCAATATCTATTACTAAGAGCATAGAATCCTCCAAACTATTTTCACTTACTACTTATTTCACTTGCTTGTTGCGGGGACGGATAGATACATCCCCTGCTAATACCTTGCGCAGCCCCTGCTGTGTTTCCACCAAAAGGGCTCCATCATCATCTATATCCCTGGCAATGCCGCTAAAGGTTTCTTTAACGCCAATAACATTGATTTCCTGTCCCAGGGTTATGGAATAATGACGCCATTGCTGCAGCAGCTCCTTAAAGCCATTTGCCTCTATTTCCAGGTACAGCTTTTCCATATTGCGCAAAACATCCTGGAAAAAGGCAATTTTAGGCACGTCGTGCCCCAGCAAAGCTGACATAGAGCTGGCCTTATCCTGCAGCTCCTCTGGAAAGCTTGCAGCAGGGATATTAACATTGATGCCTGTGCCGATAACTACATAGTTAATCTTGTCCATTTCCGCACTCATCTCGGTTAAAATGCCAGTGAGCTTTTTGCCCTGGCAGATAATATCATTAGGCCACTTAATACCGGCCTCCAGTCCCTGCTTGCGCATAGCCTTGGTGACAGCTACTGCAGCCAGCAAAGTGCACTTAGGTGCTTCCATAGGCAGGAAATCTGGCCTCAGGATAACAGAAAACCAGATACCACCCTCAGGGCAGAAGAAGCTGCGCTCCATTCTTCCCTTGCCTACGCTCTGGGCTTCGCTGACCACTACTGTGCCATTGACAGCACCTTTTCTGGCCAGAGCCTTGGCTTCATCATTAGTTGATTTCACATTGTCAAAGCACACAAAGGCACTGCCAATAAGCTTTGTGTTTAAGCCATTGCCAATGGTATCAGCCAGCAGCCTGTCCGGCGCAGCAATAAGCTGATAGCCCTTTCTGGCATGACTGGCAATCTCATAGCCGGCATTTTTCAGTTCCTGCATGTGTTTCCAGATAGCTGTGCGGGATACCCCCAGCTGGCTGGCAATTTCCTCACCAGACAGATAGGTACTGGTGTTAGCCCGCAGCAGCTCCAATATTTTATTACGCATTTTTATCTCCCTGGCTTTGCGCTAAGTATTTAAATCATGAACTCAATAGTGCCAATGACATCACCGCGGTGATTCTTTAATACAGGCGGATACTTAGCAATAAGCTCATCATATTCAGCCTTTGTCAGCAGGTCTAAATATTTCAAGACGCAGATAACAGATGGATTTACAGCACCATAGTCGCCGTCCTCTACCTTAAAGGCAACGCCCAGATCTTCATCCTTAACAGCCATACAGTATACTGCATCAGCACCAATTTTGGCAATAATTCTGCCCTTGGTAATCTGTGAAACAGCGGTATCTATGCGGCCTGTGCCTGCCAGCACCTCTGGATACTGTACCATAGCATCTCTGATAGTAGTTGCTGCTGCCTCATAATCACCCCAGCCAGCCTTGGCAGGAGTGGAGAGGCGGGCATAAGCCTGTGCCATGTGATTTAATGGCAGATAAAATACAGGCACGCCACAGCCATCAATGCCGATTTCCAGCTTATCCTCTGGCATACAGGAAGCCATAGCCACGTGTTTGAAGATAACCTTCTGTGCCTCATGCTCTGGCTTAATGTAGCCTTCAATAGGCAGACCCATCATCTGGCAGAGAGCCAGTATCTGGGAATGCTTGCCGGAGCAGGCATTGTGAACAGCCTGAGGACGCTTGCCCTGCTTAATCAGCTCTACATTGGCCTTGCCGCTCATTGGTCTTGCTGCACCACAGTTCAGGGCATCAGTAGTCAGGCCCAGCTTCTGCAGGATTCCCTCTACCAGCTCTACATGGAAAGCTTCACCGCTGTGGGAAGACACCAGAAGTGCCAGCTCACGGCTGGTAATATTGTACTTTTCCATGCCGCCGTTTTTTACAAAGGCCAGTGCCTGAAATGGCTTAGCAGCACTGCGCCAGAACATTGGCAGCTTGCCATTGCCCAGCTCCTTAACAATATCCCCCTTGCTGTTAACAGCCACAATGTCCGCCCGGTGAATGTTCTCTACATGACCCGCTCTTGTGTAATTTAAAATAATCTCACTCATTGCCTGTCCCTCTCTTTTCCTTCAGATGGTCAAACAGGAGCTGTTTACCACAGCCCCTGTAAAAATTATTCCTTAGTGGAAGTATTCAATTTAGGCTCAGGATTTACCAGCCCTGCCTCTTCTGGCTCCTCTTCAGGAACCTCTGCCACAGACTGCTGCTCTTCCTGCAATGGTGTTACCAGTGGTGTAGTAGTATCATCATTGTCATTATCATCATGATGATCCTCTGCAGGCTCATCCTGCTTTTCAGTAACATTGCCAAAGCCAACCAGCTCCTTCAGCTCTTCTGCCTCCAGAGTTTCCTTTTCAATCAGGGCCTCTGCAATAATATGCAGTTTATCAACATTATCGCTAATCAGCTGGCGGCACGCCTCATAAGCCGTATCAATCAGGCGGAAAATCTCCTTATCAATATCAGAAGCTACTTCCTCAGAGTAGTTACGGCGGCTGGCCATATCACGGCCCAGGAATACCTGATGATCACTGCCTTCACCATAGGCGATAGGCCCAAGGTGGGCACTCATGCCGTATTCAGTAACCATACTGCGGGCCATCTGGGTAGCACGCTGGATATCATTCTGGGCACCAGTACTGATTTCCTTCAGAACTACTTCCTCAGCCACACGGCCTGCCAGCAGAGTCTTCAGCTTATCCAAAAGCTCTCCTCTGGTAGCGTAGGAGCGGTCCTCCTTTGGCAGCATCAGTGTATAACCACCAGCTCTGCCGCGAGGAATAATGGTAACCTTATGAACAGGATCAGCATTTGGCAGCAGCATCCCCACCAGGGTGTGACCACCCTCATGGTATGCAGTCAGACGCTTTTCCTTGTCACTCATAACCTTAGACTTGCGCTCAGGACCAGCCATAACTCTTTCAATGGATTCCTCCAGCTCATTCATGTGAATGGCTTTCTTGTTACGGCGTGCTGCTAAAAGTGCAGCTTCATTCACCAGGTTGCTTAAGTCAGCACCAGCAAAGCCCGGAGTACGGCGGGCCAGAATATCCAGATTAACATCTGGATCCATTGGCTTATCCTTGCAGTGTACCTTTAAGATAGCAAGACGGCCCTTAACATCTGGCTTGTCAACCACAATCTGTCTGTCAAAACGGCCTGGACGCAGCAATGCTGGATCCAGAATATCAGGCCTGTTAGTAGCAGCTATGATAATAATGCCTTCATTAGGGGCAAAGCCATCCATCTCTACCAGCATCTGATTTAAGGTCTGCTCACGCTCATCGTGGCCACCGCCTACACCAGCACCACGCTGGCGTCCCACAGCATCAATCTCATCGATAAATACGATACAAGGGGAGCTCTTCTTGGCCTGATCAAACAAATCACGTACACGGGAAGCACCTACACCTACGAACATCTCCACGAAGTCAGAACCGCTGATGGAGAAGAATGGCACGCCTGCTTCACCTGCTACAGCCTTAGCCAGCAGGGTTTTACCTGTACCTGGAGGGCCAAAGAGCAGCACGCCCTTTGGAATCTTAGCACCCAGGCTGTTATATTTCTTTGGCTCCTTTAAAAAGCCTACAATCTCTTCCAGCTCCTGCTTAGCTTCATCAGCACCAGCCACATCAGCAAAGCGCACCTCTACCTTGCCGCCAGTACTGAGCTTGGCACGGCTCTTGCCAAAGTTCATTACCTTGCCACCGCCACCCTGGGTCTGGTTCATAAAGAAGAACCACAGTCCTGCCAGCAGCAGAATAGGCAGCAGAGAAGATAACAAAGTTGACCACCAAGGTGGCTCTGGCGGATTTTCCGCCTTGATATTGACGTTCTTGTCCTGCAGAGTCTTTACCAGGCTCTCATCCCTGTTAGGATAAGCAGGTGTAATGGTAATAAATTCAGTACCATCAGACAATGTACCCTTGATAGTATTTTCCACTAAAACAACCTTAGATACATCTCCCTTATCCACCTCTGCCAGGAAATCTGTATAGTTCATTTCTTGCTTGGCAGCCTTTGGCTGGGAAAAATAATCTATAGCTGAAATAGCTATAAAGATAATCAGCAAATAGAACGCAACGTTCTTGATAAATTTACCCAAGGATTAACCTCCTTAATTATGATTATAGTAAAAATTCTTTGTCTTAACATCCTATTATTATATCATTATGAGATACAATAAACAATATTAATTCTCACTTAGCCTCAGGCGTAAACCTCTGGCTTCAGTACGCCAATAACCTTCATATTGCGGTATTTCTCAGCAAAATCCAGACCATAACCCACAACGAATTCATCAGGAATATCATAACCGCAGAAATCGATTTTTACATCAGCCTGACGGCGGGATGGCTTGCTTAAAAGAGCACACAGCTTCAGGCTTGCTGGCTGGCGCTTCTGCAGCTCAGCCATGAGGCAACTCATGGTAATGCCGGAATCAATGATGTCTTCTACCAGCAGCACATGCTTGCCTTTAATATCAACGCTTAAATCCTTTTTGATGTTAACCTTGCCGCTGGACTCAGTGCCATTGCCGTAGCTGGATGCCACCATGAAATCAATCTGGATTGGCATATCAATCTGGCGGATTAAGTCAGAAAAGAACACCACAGAGCCCTTGAGAATGCCTACAACGATAACCTCTTTGCCCTTGTACTCCTGGGTAATCAGCTTGCCCAGCTCTGCATTTTTAGTAGCTAATGCCTGCTCATCAAACATTACACTTGCTAAATCATTAATCATTTTTTACTTTCTCCTTCATCCCTCATTCATCATGCTTCTGAGGGTTATATATAAATATTTTTTTGTATTTTTATCCACTAACATGGATTGAAAACGTCTTTTGCCTGCCAGCCAGAGGATTGCTTCTGTTCCTCTGCCACATTCTGCCTGACATTCAGTCTTGCCTGAACCGCATAAAAGCCACAGCTTGTCCCGCTCAGCCGAAGGAATTTTCGCATCTATCATATAATCCTTCAGTTTTTTGTGGCCATTGCCAGTATTTACTATGTCACCAGGCCGGCGATGCCGCACATAAAGCTCACTGGCTTTGTCATAATCGCAATAAATATATTGTCCCAGCATGCTTTCTGCCGGCTGCAAATTGTCCAGTACCTCTGCCACAAGGACAGTGCCATCTGGCAGAACCGTTTCCCCTGGTACACTTAAGGCTATTTTTATATCCCCTGTATCTTTATACGCAGCTAATGGGATTTTATTACTATTTATATTTATATTTATTTTACCATGATTTTCTGAAAAGGAAATGGTGTTTTTTTCTAATGTAAATTTGCCATAAGATATTTTTCCCTGCAAACCAAAAGGCAGGGCAATTCTGGTACCTGTAGCAGCCTTATCTAGCAGCTGTTCCAGGGCTGCTATATGAACATAGCTTAACTGCTCTCCTGTTAAAAGCAGCACCATTTTCTGCAGAATTCTGCTTTTCAAAGACCTGGGCATCTGTCCTAATTTCCCGCAGCTGCAGGAAACAGCCTTACCTGCTTCGTCATACTGCCAGTCAATTTCTCTGCTGGCTGTCTCAGCCTGGGCTTGAAGATAAGCCTCATCCTCAGCAGCAGTGTCTGCCAGACGGCACAGGCTGTTAACAATATTAGGATTGTATGACCTTGCCAGATCTGGCAAAAGCTGCAGCCGGACTTTATTGCGCCTGTATGCTTCACTGTCATTAGTGCTGTCATGCCGCGGCTGCAGTCCATTTTCTGTGCAGTACTGCCATAGCTCCT
>JAFPCE010000127.1 GCA_017390245.1 Selenomonadaceae bacterium | reverse complement strand
GCAGAGCTTTTAAATATGCTTAAGTAAATTATAATTTGCAAAAATTTGTATTTATCTGTAATATATTGCTAAGTTATGCGTATAAGTTACATGGAAATACTTATTTAGGAGGTTTGTTTAGGAAGAGTATTTTAAGAGTTGATAAATACTTTTATTAAATAAATTGTTAATGAATATTTGTATGTAATTGAGTAATTTTTGTGATTTGGTGATTTAGTTATGGACAAAGCTTTATTAAAGGCCTGGCGGGAAGCGGCTCTGGTTAAGAATAATCAAAATACCAGCAAAGTTCATCATCTACCAGTACCGCCTATGGAGAAACCTTGTCCTGCAGGTTCTAAAATACTGATGCTGCCTGAGCCAGAACTGCTGGATGACCATGAAGTCAGTTTCCTGGAACTGGTAGAGCTAAGGGCTACTATTCGTGAATACGCAGAGATGCCTATGAGCCTGAAGGATTTATCATATTTACTTTGGTGTACCCAGGGAGTTAAACAGATTTTGCCAGGTGGAGCTACCAAGCGTACTGTGCCTTCTGCAGGAGCAAGAAATGCCCTGGAGACCTATTTGCTAATAGACAGGGTAGATGGCCTTGAGCCAGGGTTATACAGGTATCTGCCTTTAGAGCATGCGCTATTTCCAGTGGAAATAGGAGAAGCTGTAAAGGTAAAAATGGAGCCTGCATTTACTAAGGTAAATATGTATAGAAACAGTGCTGTTACATTTATCTGGACAGCAGTACTGGAACGCATGGAATACAGCTTTGGTGGCAGAGCCCTGCAGTATCTATATCTGGATGCTGGACATATCTGCCAGAACCTGTATCTGGCAGGCTACACGCTGCATATAGGGGTTTGTGCAGTAGGCAGCTTTAATGACAATGAATTGAATGACCTGCTGGGCTTAGATGGAGAGAACGAATTTGCAGTATATGCAGCCCATACAGGTATTATGAAACAGGGGTAAGACAAGGGTAAGCTAGGGGAGAAGTATTATGAGCGAAGGAACTCACGTTATTTCAGTTTTTGCACCAATGAATGGTAAGGTTATAGACCTGAGTGAGGTGCCTGACCAGCTTTATTCAAAGCGGATTTTAGGCGATGGTGTTGCTATTGTTCCAAGTGAATGGGAAATGTACAGCCCTACAGATGGTTATATTTCTGTTATTGCTGACAGCAAGCGGGGTTTTGGCTTCACTACTGATGATGGCATTGAGCTGTTTGTGCATATTGGCATGGGTGACGATGATGTGTCTGATTTCACTGTACTGCATAAGAAGGTAGGGGACAGAGTACAGGCAGGGGATCTCATTGCTGAGTTTAACAAGGATATGATTTCAGCCTTAGGTTTTGATATAACTACACCAGTTGTTCTCTGTGGCGGTGTGGAAGGGAAGATTTTCCGCCCGGTTATTGGCGAGGTTGAGGCTGGCGCTGGTGCAATTATGACTATTGAAGATGATGGTACTGCAGCACCCGCAGCTGAGCCGGCAGAACCTGCACCTCAGCAGTTAGAAGCGAAGGAGCAGCCTGCAGAGCCAGAGGCAAAACAGGAGAAAAAAGTCACAGCAGATAAAGGCGAAAATGAAACCCTGGCATTTCTGCTGGACAGACGCAACTGGCCAAAGCTCATTGCTGGCTTTGTAGGGATTACTGTATTTTTAGTTATTGTTTTTGTGTCCATTGCATTATTTATTGGACATTAAGCGGAAATATTTATGGAATTACTTGATAATATTACTTGTTTAAAAGGAATAGGTACGAAAAAGGCCCAGCAGCTAAACCGGCTGGGTCTTTGCCGTATCTTTGATTTGCTGACATACTATCCCCGTGCCTATGAGGATCAAAGCAGCATGACACCCATAGCAGAGCTGGTAGCCGGTGAAAAGGCTACCGTACAGGGACTTATCCGTGGTGTACAGGAAAGAAGAGGTGGCCGTAACGGTCTTTTGATATTGACTGCTGTCATAGATGATGGTACTGGCACTATGCAGATTACCTGGTTTAACCAGCGGTTTTTAAAGCAGAAGCTGAAAATCGGCAAGAAGGTTTTTGCTACAGGGAAAATTCAATATGCCTATGGAGGACAGGGACAGTTTGCTATGAGCCAGCTGTCCTCTTTTGAGGTGCTTGAAGAATATGAACAGGCAGAGAATAAATGCGGCATTATGCCAGTGTATTCTTCCAGCAAGGATGTTAACCAGAAGCTGCTGCGGGGACTGGTAATGCAGATTTTGCAGGAGGATGTATATATTCCTGAGGTGATACCAGAAGCTATTCTGGAGGAGTATGGTTTGCCGCCAAGAAGAGCAGCTTTGCAGGAAATACATTTTCCCAGCAATCAAAGGCTGATGGAGGCAGCCAGATACCGCCTGGCCTTTGAAGAGCTGTACATGATTCAATGTGGCCTGCTGTATCTGAAAAAGCAGAGCCAGGAGCAGCATCAAGGCGTAAAGCATGGTGTTAATGGCTTTAAGGTGCAGGAGCTTTTCAAGCATTTGCCTTTTTCCTTAACCAAGGATCAGAATCAGGCTTGGCATGAAATCTGCAACGATATGGAGCGCAGCGTGCCTATGCGGCGCCTGCTACAGGGGGATGTGGGCTCTGGCAAGACTGTTGTAGCCATGCTGGCTCTGGTAAAAACTGTGGAAAATGGCTTCCAGGGGGCTATGATGGCGCCAACAGAGATACTGGCCCATCAGCATTATGATGCCTTTTGCCAGCTTTTAGAGCCTATGGGTATCAGGGTGGCGCTGCTGTCTGGAAAATTAACGAAAAAACAGCGTACGGAGCTATATGAAAAGCTGGCCAGTCATGAAATAGATATTGCTATTGGTACTCATGCGCTGATACAGGAGGGCGTAGTTTTTGCTAACCTGGGATTAGTAGTAACAGATGAGCAGCACCGTTTTGGTATCAATCAGCGGGCGCTTTTAGAGAAAAAGGGTGTGCTGATGCCAGATGTGCTGGTTATGACGGCAACACCTATTCCAAGAACCATGACACTGACAGTCTATGGTGACCTTGATGTGTCACTGATTCAGCATTTACCGCCAGGGCGTAAGCCAATCCGTACCTTTATCCGGGGCAGGGACAGGCGGCCACTTATTTATGATTTTGTGTTAAAGGAAATAGGGAAAGGTAGACAGGCTTATGTAGTTTGTCCTTTAATTGAACTGAATGAGGAATCCTCCTTAACCAGTGCCCAGGAGGTATATGAGGAGCTGAGCAGCGGTATTTTCCGTGGTGTTCCTTGCGGTCTGATTCATGGCAAGCTGAAGCCAAAGGAAAAGGAAGCTATTATGCAGGCCTTTTATGATGGTGAAATAAAGCTGCTGGTGGCTACAACAGTTATTGAAGTAGGCGTTAATGTGCCTAATGCCAGCATGATGGTAATAGAGCATGCCCAGCAATTTGGCCTGGCCCAGCTGCACCAGCTCCGGGGACGCATAGGACGCGGCGAATACGCTTCCTATTGTGTTCTGGTGGCTGATGGAAAAACTGAAAGCTCTCGGGAGCGTATGCGAATTATGGAATCTACCAGTGATGGCTTTGTGCTGGCTGAGGAGGATTTGAAGCTCCGTGGCCCTGGCCAGTTCTTTGGTACAATGCAGCATGGCTTTCCTGATTTAAAGATTGCTAATGTGGAGCAGGATATGGATATTCTTTTAAGGGCACGGCAGGCGGCAGCTAAGACACTGAATAATCAGGAGAATATGAGGTTTATTATACCGACACTGCAGCTGCTGTATCAGGAACAGTTCCTGAATATAACGGATACTTAAATTCAATATTTTTAGTGCTTTACTTCATAAAAGCAGAATGCTATAATAATCCTGTGAGATTTTCACAATGTAAAGAATGAAAATCAAAAAGGATGTTTTAACAAGAATATATACTATAATTATTTGAGGTGGTGAGCTTATGGTTAATCAGAAGCTTAGAGACGAGCTGAATGATAATTTGTGCAAGGCAGTTTTGAAGCTGGAGACTGTAGAGGAATGTTATCAGTTTTTTGAGGATATTTGTACCATCAGTGAGCTGAAGGCCATGTCCCAGCGGCTGGAGGTTGCCCGTATGCTGCAGGAGCATCATACCTATGAGGCTATTGTGAACCGTACTGGTGCCAGCACTGCTACTATCAGCCGTGTGAAGCGCTGCTTGAACTACGGTGCTGATGGCTATAATCTGGTACTTAGCCGCATGCAGGATCAGGAAGATTACGAATAAAATTTTTTCTCATATACTTTACGAGGATTATATAGCAAAGGGAGATTTTTCATGAGTGATAAAGAGCTTGTATTGGAAATTCCGTATGGAACAAGAGATTTTTTGCCAAGGGAGGCTGCTGCCAAGCGTGCCATTGAGGCTGCTATAGCAAACCAGTTCCGTCTTTGGGGCTATGATGAGATAGTTACTCCTACCATTGAATTTTTAGATACCTTAACTATGGGCAATGGCAGTAACTTAGAGCCTCACATGTTTAAGCTCTTTGATAAAAATAACCGAACTATGGCCCTGCGCTATGAGATGACAACTCCTATTGCCAGAGTTATTGCCAGCCGCATGGAAGAGGAGTGGCTGCCCCATAAGCTGTCCTATATCAGCAGTGTTTTCCGTTATGAACAGAGCCAGACTGGACGCCAGTGTGAGTTCCATCAGGCAGGGCTTGAGCTGGTAGGAAGTCCTAAGGCTTCAGCTGACGCTGAGGTTATTGCCCTGGCTGTTACTATTTTGCAGGAATGTGGTCTTGGCCATTTCCAGGTGTGCCTGGGCCAGGTGGATTTCATTAATGGCATTATGGAGCAGTGTGGTCTTACTGCCAAGCAGCAGAGCGATATCAAGGCTGCCTTGGAGCAGAGAGATTTAGTTGGTCTGGATAATATTGTGGATAGTGCAGATATTGCTGACTCTGCTAAGAAGCTGGTAAAGGAGCTGCCTCTGCTGCACGGTGACAAGCAGGTTTTGGAGCGGGCCTATGAGCTGGCTATGAACGAACAGTCCCGCCGGGCACTGGATAACCTTTCTGAGATTTATGCACTTTTAGAAGCCTATGGCGTAGCAGATTTTGTTAATTTTGATTTAGGTGTTATCCGTGACTTTGGTTATTATACAGGTATGGTTTTTGAGGCCTATACACCTGGTTTAGGTTTCCCTGTCTGCGGTGGCGGCCGGTATGACCACATGCTGACTGATTTTGGCAAGGCAATGCCTGCTACTGGTTTTGCTATTGGCATTGAGCGTATTTTGCTTTCCCTGGAGCGCCAGGGTTTATCGAAGCCACAGGCTTCCAAGGATGTATATGTTGCTTATGCTATGGGCAAGCAGGTGGAGGCTATCGAGGCTGTACAGCGTCTCCGGAAGGCAGGAGATACCTGTGAGCTGGCTATGAGTCCATGTAGTGAGGAGGATGCTGATAATTACCGCCAGGGTAAGGGATATCAGCAGATGATTTACATAAAATGATTGCTTATCGTATTAAACAATTTGTTGACGGCATTACTGCCAGACCACTGGATAATGGTGAACGTGCTACCGTGGATACCATTCTGGATGACAGGCTGCGGCCATTATTTTATGGCATGAATACTGGTGATCAGAGACATTGCTTCAAAGTATATAACTGTGGCATGCTGTTATGGCAGAGAGCTGCAGCTAATAGCAATTTATCTGCAGAGGATATTCCCTACTACAGGGGACTGTTGCAGAGGTGCTGTCTTTTACATGATGTGGGCCGGGGCAATGAAATGAGTCCTTTTAAAAAGGCTATAGCTGTTTTTTTGCGCAAATGTGTACCAGGATATACCAAGTCACTGGCGGAAAAGGCCAAGAATAAGTCCCTGGGCAGCATTGGCCGCATCTGTTACAGGCATCACATGCATGGCCAGATAGGCGGAGAACTCTTAAATTCTCTTGGCTATGAGGCTGAGGGCAGTATTGTTGCATTGCATCACTGCCGGGACATTAATATCATCAGCCAGCTGGATAAAAAGAAGCAGCAAATTTTACAAATTCTAAAAAAAGCAGATTCTATGCACTAATAAAGCAGGAATTTACTGTTTTAAAGGCGAATAATAAGGGAGTAAATCTAAAGAGAAAAGAGGTTAAAAAAATAAATGCGTTACGAAGCAGTTATTTTTGATTTAGATGGCACCCTTATTAATTCAATTGATGATCTGGCAGACAGCTGCAACAAGATGCTGATTGCATTTGATCTTCCAACACATCCAGTGGAAGCATATAAGTATTTTGTTGGTAATGGTGTCGCTAAGCTGGTGGAGCGTGCTCTCCCTGAAGCAAAGTCCAAGGATGAAGTGTTCCGGGCGAAGGCACTGGCCAAATTCAAGGAAATCTACAATGGCTGTGTGCTGAACAAAACCAGAGCATATTCTGGTATTATCAGCATGATAAATAAGCTGCAGGAGAAGGAAATTCCACTGGCTGTTTGTACTAACAAGCCAATGGATGCAGCTAAAACCATTATTAATGTCATATTTGAACCAGGCACCTTTAAGATGGTGATTGGTGACAGGCCAGGCCATCCTCGTAAGCCTGATCCATCCAGTGTGCTGTATATTGCTGAAAAAATCGGCGTTGCTCCTGAAAAGATAGTTTATTTAGGAGACAGTGGTGTAGATATGCAGACAGCTGTTAATGCAGGCTTCCTGCCTGTAGGTGTGCTGTGGGGCTTCCGCCAGAGGGACGAGTTGGAGGAAAACGGCGCCCAGGTTCTTTTGGAAAAGCCTGCGGATTTGCTGTTTAAGGTACAATTTAAAAAATAAGCTTTTATAGCACCCTAGGGTAACCTCTATAAGATGGATTTTATTAGCGTAGCAGTATTTGGCTGCTGCGCTATTTTTATGTGCTTTTATCGTAATGGATGTAAATATTATTATAAATACTCTGGCATATATGGCAGAAATGCCTGCAGGTGTATTCCTGCTTTGCTAT
>JAFPCE010000126.1 GCA_017390245.1 Selenomonadaceae bacterium | reverse complement strand
CCTCCATATCATCCTTAAAGGTTACAGCCTTGATGTTCAGCTCGCTAGCAATAATCTCCTTGAAGAAATCATCCAGCTTCTTATCAGCCTTCACATACATATTGCCCAGTGGCTGGCGGTTCTTGATGTTGGAAGCATTGCGGGCAGCACGTCCCAGCACAACGATTTCCAGAACCTCCTCCATATTCTGCTCCAGCTCAGCATCAATAAATGCCTCATTAGCAACAGGGAAGTCACAAAGATGTACGGAAATAGGTGCATTCTTATCTACGCTGCAAACCAGGTTGCGGTAAATGCTCTCAGTAATAAATGGCACCATTGGTGCAGACAGCTTCACTACAGTCAAAAGTGCAGTGTACAAGGTCATGTAAGCATTAACCTTGTCCTGAGTCATTTCCTTGCCCCAGAAGCGGTCACGGCTGCGGCGCACATACCAGTTAGACAGCTCATCCACAAAGTCCTGCAGAGCCTTAGCAGTCTCAGTAACCTTGTAGTTAGCCAGATTGCTGTCCACAGTCTTTACCAGAGTATTGAGGCGGGACAGAACCCACTTGTCCATTACAGACAGCTTATCGTATTCCAGCTGATGCTGGCTGGCATCAAAGTTATCAATATTAGCATACAGCACATAGAAAGCATAGGTATTCCAGAGAGTACCCATGAACTTGCGCTGGCCCTCCTGTACTGCATCATCGTGGAAGCGGTTTGGCAGCCAAGGAGCACTGTTTTCATAGAAATACCAGCGGATAGCGTCAGCACCATGCTTTCTGAGCGCATCCATAGGGTCAACAGCATTGCCCTTGGACTTACTCATCTTCTTGCCATCCTTATCCTGAACATGGCCTAAAACAATAACGTTCTTGTAGGCAGCACTGTCAAAGAGCAGGGTAGAAATTGCTAAGAGGGAATAGAACCAGCCACGGGTCTGATCCACAGCCTCAGAAATAAAGTCTGCAGGATAACGCTCCTCAAAGATTTCCTTGTTCTCAAATGGATAATGCCACTGGGCAAAAGGCATAGAGCCAGAGTCAAACCAGCAGTCAATAACCTCAGTAACACGCTTCATTTCCTTGCCGCACTCTGGGCACTTAATGGTAACAGCGTCAATATATGGACGATGAAGCTCAATCTCCTCAGGGCAGTTGTCAGACATGGACTTCAGCTCTTCAATAGAACCGATGGCATGCTGGCAGCCGCACTCACACTCCCAGACATTAAGCGGAGTACCCCAGTAACGGTTACGGCTGAGGCCCCAGTCCTGTACATGCTCTAACCACTCACCGAAACGGCCCTTGCCAATGGACTCAGGCAGCCAGTTAATGGTATTGTTGTTAGCAATGAGCTTCTCCTTCACGGAGGTCATGTTGATAAACCAGGTCTCTCTAGCGTAGTAAATAAGCGGAGTATCACAGCGCCAGCAGTGAGGATAGCTATGCTCAAACTTAGGAGCCTTAAACAGCATGCCCTTCTGCTTCAAATCATCCAGAATCAGTGGATCTGCGTCCTTCACAAAGGTGCCAGCCCAGTCAGTATCAGCAGTCAGATTGCCCTTGGCATCAACATACTGGACAAATGGCATATCGTACTTGCGGCAGACACGGGAGTCATCCTCACCAAAGGCAGGTGCAGTATGAACGATACCAGTACCATCAGAGGTAGTTACATAATCATCGCACATTATGAAGAAAGCCTTCTTCTTCAGCT